>JAKSTJ010000072.1 GCA_024402635.1 Treponema sp.
AGACTCTTAAATACAAAGTAAGTCCTCCAACAGCATTGCTTACATGGACAATGGCCCAGGATGATGATTATTTTGAATATCGTGATCTTGGTTGTGATGCAGAAGGTAATGGTGAAGTTGAAATTACCGGTATGAAAATTGGTAGCGGAACTCTTGCCTGTGTTACAGATGGAAATGCAAAAGCTCAGTGTACTGTTAAGGTTGCCTGGGATTATGAATTTGCAATTGTCGGAAGCACAACATTTACCTGTACTCCAATCGAAACAAAAACCTATGAATACTCAGTAAGTCCTGTTGATGCCCAGATTTGTATTGAATCTACAGAATTGGACAGCATATTCACTTATGAAACAAAGGATAATGGAGACGGAACTGGTTCAATTACAATAAAACCAATTACTGAAAGTCCAAACCCTGTTTACATTAAGGTTATTGCAAAGAATCCTAAGAAGGATTACGAAGAAATTGGAAACAAGACCATTACAGCCAAGTTTGCCTACCCTGCCCTTTCATTGCACTCAAGCTTTGTAAGCAGAGATGGTAATTTCTCCAATTTCAATGAATCTTCAAATACACTAACAATTGGTGATGGTGAAAATGTTCAGTTGAAATTCCAGATTAATGAAAAACAGTCACAGAGCTTTATCAGTAAAGTTCAGTACACAAAATCAAATGGAAGTACCGTTGATTTAGTTTGTGGAATGGTAAAAGAAGAAAAAGATCAGAACTTTGCGATCTACAACTTCAGCCATCCTACTGATAAAACAACTATGCAGTATCGAATTGAAAAAGCATATGTTCCAACATATCTTCCAAATGGAAGTGCAACTGGAGCTGGTGCTGTTGTCGAAATCAATGACTGGCAGACATCTATTGTTTGGCGAGCAGAATCTGATAATGTAAGTGGAGACTGTACAGATGACTATTTCGGTCTCACATCGACAACATATTCTTCATTCTCAAGAGACAACAGTAGTTCTTATTTCAGCTGCGATCAAGTTAAATGGCTGAGAATGTGGACTGATGGCGATTACAACAATACTACTGGAAGTTATTATGGAAAAAAAGAAGATACTTCATTAAGAGGTAAAATCTATTCTGTAGATGAATTCCGAAAGATTGGATGGTTCTACTGTCCTGGCACTGAAGCAGACGGAAAATGTGACCGTTTTGTTTACTATCCTGTTGCAAATCCAGGTGGCCATGGTAGAAACTCATTGGTCTATATGGATCCACATGTAATGACAGAAAATGTAACTGCTATTTATGAAACTTCTACAGACAAAACAGTTATTTCAAGTGGCCAGATTGGTTACATCACAGTAATCATCTCTCACCTTGGAAAAGACGGTGCCCAGAAATTCACAATTCCAGTTTATTGTGAAGAAAGAAACTGTGCTAAGAACTGTCAGTAAAATGGTTATTTAATAGTTAAGAGGAGATCTATTCTCATTATGGGAATTTATCTCCCCTTAACTGTATAATTGGAGAAGTATGCAAAAACAAAATCCAGAATGGTTCTACAAATATTCAGAAAACCTCAAACAAAATATCGCCTTAAATAAAAAGACCGGCTGGGTTTATTGTGAAGACGGAACAAAATATTCACCAGAGGAAAATGCTATTCTCAAATCAACAGGACAGCCTATTCTTCTGCAGATTCATATTGTAAAGAAGATGTTTGATGGTGTTTTGGTTTCGGCAGGAAATATCTGTAGCTCTCAGAAATAGCAATTTATGAAAAACAAATTATTACAAAAACTCCAATAACAACTAAAACTTTAATCAATAAAGCGAACAGTAGTATTTTCATTATAATACCAGGCGATTCCACTGATCAAAAAACATACTATGAGTTTAAAGATAAAATCCATTTGTTTTCTCCAGTATGATTAAACTGAAAGAATTAACTTTATAATAAAAAAAGTTACTGAATAAAGTAAAAACATTGAAGAAACAAGAATAACTTTTTTCTTAAAATGCTTAATAAAGTCCTTCACTATTTTGTCAAAATCAGGAATAGAATCCATGCCTGGAACAAATTTCTGAGCAACATTAATTCCAGCGTAGATTTTTGTGATAGCTGGATAAGTTTGCTGAACAAATAGACTGACTCCCTTACTCAAGCTTTTTTCTTTAATTACAAGTTTTACTATTCCAAAAGTAACCTTTCCATATTGCTTAAAGTAAAGAATTATTCGAATAACTGTATATATTATTGTGATAGAAAAAATTCCTAAAGCAATGAATCTGGAATACTCGCCTACAGGTTTTACAATAAGAACTGCAATTCCTGCCATATTTATTACAAAAGTAATCACAGAACTCAATAACATAAGATAAAAGATTTCTTTTAGTTTAAAATCGATTTTCGTGTAATATGATTCCTGAAGTTTTACTTTTGCTTTTTCTATGACTTTAGGTACAAAAAATTTTTCCAATTCATTATAAACTGCCAGAAGAACACCTACATCATCTATCAAACCGATTCCTGGAATTGCATCAGGAACTATATCTGCAGGAAGAATCAGATACAACAATGCCCCAATAATCGTAACTTTAAGTCTTACAGGAACATCTGGAGATTTAGCTTTGTCCCATAAAAACAGAACTTTATCCCAAATTTGAGCGACTCTCCCATTCTTCATTCCATTAAGTTCAGAATCAATTTTCTGAAGATCTTTTTCAGAATGATTATCTCCAAGTTCCTTAGACTTCTTTTGTGCCTTTTTTTCTAACAGAAATCTATTCTTCATTATTTTCCTGTTTTTTCTCATTCATTTGTTTGATATACCATTCCGGATATTCTGCATCATTCATTCCATAATGAGAAGGTAATAAATCTGAGATTTTCTCACCTACAGAGGTGATAAAGTTATCAACTTTATTCTTTATAACCTTTATAAAACTTCTCGCTCTCTTTTTTTTATTCATTCATGTATTGATAATTCATTCCGTTATAACAATCTAATAACCGCTTTGCATTTTTTATGCAGCAGTTAGCTTTCCACTTATATACATATGTCAAAATAGACCGCTCTTTGCTTATATCAGCCATAATTCTTTTATACTGATAATCCAAATCTATCATTCGTTGCTTTATTACTATTATAAACCTATTCTTTGCATTTTCATCATTTTCTTTCATGCCAAGTTCTATACCGATACTTGCAAGCTGAACAAGTTGCTCAACAGTCTTGATAGATTTACTTAATTCAACCAGACATTTATACGCGATCTTTACATAAATTATTTTCTGGTAAACATTGAAAATAAATGATGTCAAATTATCTTTTTATAATTTCATTTCTTTTTGTGTTTTATGACACTTTTGATTCACCATATTTTCATGTGATACCACTATATAATTGTTCTTACAGCAAAAAAGAACCTTACTAGAAATAGCGTAACTTAATTTGCGAATAATTCTTAGATATAATTTTTTAACTTTTGAATTATTTCCGAGCACCAGTTTGATGGTGTAAGTTTAAACTTAGAATTATCTTTCCCATTATTAATAGTGACAATGTATAATCCTTCTTCATAGCAAACATTCCATGTGGTTTTGCTGTTTTCAAAATAATTAATAAGGTATGCCCTTATCATTTCCATTATCAGATTCGTAATCTTCTCTTTCCTCGGAATCTTCGCTAACTCATTCTGCAAGCCATCTTTATATATTTCAAATTTTTGAAGAAATTCATTAATTTCCCAAAAGGGAACTTTGGAAAAGACTGGATTACATAACTGAATATTCCCATCTTGAATTCGTTTTGAAAAACGAACAAAATTGTAACTATATGATCTTTGTTCAAATCCTATATCAAAAAAAAGACTATAATCTCCCCTTAATCTGCAATTTACCTGAATGCTATGCTCGTTTTCTATAATGGTTTTCTCATATCCTTCAAAGATAATCTCAACCTGATTTAAATATTCTGATTGAAGAATCTTATTCGTAGAATTTTCACGATTATGCGTACATAAACTCCTAAATATTTTTTCCCAATAACCACATTCAACTTCATCTTCATAAGTCATAGTATTATTATTCCTCCACCGGAATATAAGTAGCCAGATTGCCTTTAAGATTACTAATCCAAAGATTAGCAGCTTCATAATCTTTTTTATTTATCAGAACCCAGACAACATTCATCTTCCTTCTGGTTTCGTAAACAGGCTTATTACCACATCCATCTGTAAAAATTATCATTCCGTCATACTCAGGATGCTCCAGATAGAATTTCATTGGCGGATTAAAATCAGTTCCTCCCCTGCCAACTATCTTCATCTTTTCAAAATCTCTTTTAAGCTGGACTGGTTTACTAATTCTAGAATCAAACTGAACTACATCCAGCTTATCAATTCCATATCTGAAAAACTCTTTAATAATCGAGAAAAACTGATTTAAATTTTCATCACTTACAGAACCACTTACATCAACTGCGATTAGTATTCTGGATTTTTTTTCATAACGACATCCCATCTGTTTGTAACCAAACCGTCGATTTGGGCGCATTCTAGTAAGATTACGATTCGATGCAAGGATAGATGACTTAAATCGATTTAATATCTTTCTGTAATCAACAGGAACACAAGCATTTGCTAAGATTTCGGCTTTCAAATTACCATTAATTTTCCCCCATTCTTTTTGGTTTGAAGCCTTGTTTATAGTTTCCTGTACCTGGAACATTACTTCATCATCTTGTTGCCATAAATCTGAAGCACTAGAAAAATCATATTTATCAGAAGGTTTATGTTCTGTTTTTTCCACTTCTTCTCGTTCAGAACTAGTATTTTCATCTTCACCAGATCCATTTGCTGTCCACGAAACCAGAAAATAAACCCATTTGTACCATTGCTCATAAGATAAATCATCTACTGTTTCAAGATTTCCGTTGTCAGGATTGATTTTTAAATTCTTTTTGAAGAAAGTCACCTCCGGCGAAGAATCTATAATATCACCGACCAATTTCCCGTTTTCATACCGAACACTTCCTGGATTATAATAACTTCGATGTCGTAATCCTAAATAATTTACAGGACTATTGATATTAGGTTTCAAACTAAATAAAATTGCCATATCCTTAAAGAATTTAACTCCACTCGTATCAACCTTTGCTTTATAAAATTGATTTATAGTGACATCACTTGCCATTAGGAGTGTATTCTTTTTCTTTTCGGCGCCTTTAGGAATACGCTGATAAGGATGTCCCAGCAGAATTCGGTATATTTCCAATTTTAGCCATTCTTCTACCTTTTCCGATTCAAGCTTTTCAATAACTTTTGGAGAGTATTCAATTCTACGCTTTCCAGTACGAAATGGCATATTTATTTCCGTGTTCTCTACTAGTTCATGAGTACAATAAGCTGAAAAAAGCAGAGGCTCTGTTATAAACCATCGGTCTACAATAGCTTTAATTTTTTGGATTGTTGCCATTCATGAACTCCATAATTTTTTCATAAAGCTTGTGGCATTCCATTGTTATGAAGAATAAACTTTCAGGATACTTTTCTGCAGAACATAAGCTTACAAGATGTGCTACAGCTTCGCTAAATGAATATTTACACAGGAAATCAAAATATAATTCCAGATTTTTTGCGATAACTTTCTTCTTCGTTTTTAAGTAAGCTTTAGAGTCTATAAAACTAAACAAGTTTGTATTAACCGTACATAACTCAGGAACAGATAAATCTTCTAAAGCTGTTACACTGTCTTCAAAATCTTCAAGAAGAATCTGTTTAGCACCTGGTATTCTGTGAGAGTTTACATGCTCAAACAATAATCGTGTAGCTACCTGCCCCACAATCCCCGTAAAAATGGCTTTATTATCATCAGTAAGCACCTTATATTTTTTTATTACATCTGATGCGCGTTTCCAGCTTCTTCGGTCCGGAGTTCTGTTCAATCCTGCTTCCTGTCTGTAAGTGCTGTCTCCATCAAGATAATCCGGATTATCCTGAATAAAGTTTATGATTCTGTAATCTAAATCATTGGCACATGCCCAGGTAAGCCAGTCATCAACAGAAGGATCAAATTCATAAATATTAAATCGGCTTACAAGTGCAGGGTCTAATTCTGTAAGCTGATATTCAGTACCATCATTTACGGCACTTACAATTCTACTTCCCTCTGGCAATGTTTTGCCTGCAAGCTTACGATTCAATGTTAAATCCATAATTGTCTGAAGAACTTCCGGGCGGGCACGATTTAATTCATCAAGAAAAAGCACAATCGGCTTATCATCTGTTGGAAACCAGTATGGAAGAAGGAATTCAGTCTTATTGTTACTTTCATTCTTATCTGGCAATCCGATAATATCTCCAGGATCATTCATCTGACCAAGAAACAAAGTTATTACCTGCATTCCTTTTTTAGAATAATACTCTGTAAGAATCTGCGATTTACCGATTCCGTGCTTACCTACAAGCATAATATTCTGATCTGCAGGTGTATCTTCTAGAATTGTAAAAAGTTGTTTTGTATCAATTACCATTTACTGATCTCCTCAAACATGATTTCACCAAACTTTGGTAAAAATAAAATATTAATGTCATTGTTGCTGGCAACCTTTCCCCTATTCTTTTTAAATTCTTAAATCGAAGTTATCGGTGAATGAGTATGTCCTCTATGTTTTATCCTATTAACTTCGTTTAATAAAAGTTCAATTTCAGTATCTTTCTCCTTCATAACAGGAACTACTTTACTATTGAATATAGCAAACAATATCATTCCTGTAAGGAAAACTCCCTGGAAGAAAAAGAAAAATGATAAAAAACCAATCCTAAACTTAGCTTCACTCATATTCACCTCCACTAACTAAAATAAATCACTTTTTGATTCGAACCGTTTTTATTTCCAGCACTCCATAGTTTTCCAAGTGCATCCTGTAAGGCTCTGATATCATTAATTGTGTATTCATTGAATTCACAGGAAAATTCTCTTCCTGCTATTTGCTCCACAATAGTATGTATGGCTGCGGTAAGCTGAATTCTTGAAACTTCAATCTTAAACGGAGTTATATTCCCATTTTTCATTAAATCTTTTATATCACGAGTGTAATGGGATTGATTTTTAAATTCCTTATATCTGCAAATATGATTACCATAAGAAAGTTTGAAAGCCTTTTCATTTTCTCCATTAAATGTCTTCTCAATTAAAAAAAGAAAATCTTTGATACCTTGAATTATTAAATTATCATCTATAGTATTTGGACTGACTGTAAAACTATCCATCTTTCCCTCTCTTAATATCTAACAACAACAGAAATTGCAGCTTCCATAAAATGCTGAGGATTCACATTCCATGTAATATCAATACCACCATTAAAGAAGGCTGATATTTCTGACTTCATTTTTTCCATGAAGTCAGCTAAAACTTCATATCCGTTCCCTAATATAGAAATCTCCAAAGAAGAAATATGACTCTTATCATGTAATGAGTCACAAAGTTTCTTTACACAATCTTCATAATCAAATCCAGTAATCAGAATACTTTCATCTGCTTTTGCCCTTGTAGTTGCTTTTTCTTCTTTCTTAATTGAAATCAAAGCCGCAGTTACAATTCCTATCGTAGTTAGTACAACACCACTAAGGACACCTGTAAAAAATTTCATCTAACTTACCTCAACTATTTAAGTATTCTGATAGGAACCATATTCAAACCAGCTTTTTTTGCTGCAACAATACGACGAAAACCTGATATAACCTTAAAGCTGCCTTTATAATCTTCAGAAATTAATATAGGTTCCAAAATTCCATGGGTCTTTGTATATTCCACAAGTTCTTCTAGGCTTTCATCATCCATCTTAAAATCTGGATTTATTTGAAGATTATTAATATTTACCCATAGACTACCATCTTCTCTTTCTTCAAGACCGATAATATTTCTATTCATAAAAAACTCCCTATAACGCATCATCAAAAGGAATTGGATGTTTCTTAACTACATTTACTCTAATATTTTTACCATCCAATAGAGAACAAAGATAATAAAACCCGGCAAGATCAGCAGGATATTCTGAATACCATATACGAACTTCGTCTTCTTTTAATAGATTCTGGGCATTTGACTCATACTCTTCAAAACTTTTCCAGTCTTCAGGAAATGCTTCCAAAACATCCCCCTTTGAACAGTTTTGAAAAAGGAATTCTTTCCGTTCTGCTGAAATCGGATTATTTTTTATTGGTCCATAGGTAAGCATTGGATCACTAATACATACATCATTAATAGTTAAATTATTTTCTGCAATTTGAACAAATGACTTAGCTGCAGACTCACCAATAAAGACCTCTTTCATATTCTTCTCCTTTGAACGGTAAATTAATTATTCTTTGCATATTTCAAAATCTTTGTCCTTTCTAATTAACTAATAATCACACCTGGGTGACAAAAATTGAAAAGTGAAAATCGAATTCGTACATCAAGTTCTGATTTTTTTTCTGGCGGCCATAAATCTTCTTTTGGCTCGTAAATTCCTAATGGACCAACAAATCCACCATAGTAAAAAGGAATGCTTACTTTATCTGGCGGAAGTGCATATACAAATTCAACAAGTT
>JAKSTJ010000073.1 GCA_024402635.1 Treponema sp.
CGTAGTTAGGACATGTTCCAGAACATTTTCCACATACCATACATTTTTTAGGATTTACACCTGATCTCATTAAAACGGCTTCTTTTAATAATTCTGCATTTTCCATAATTATTTAGACTCCTTAAGACCAAGTGCTTCTGCTAACAATTCTGTAAAATAAATTACATCAAGTTTAGAATCACCCTTATTTTTAATTAAATTATATCGACAGAGAGGACATGATGTTACTAAGAAATCAGCTCCCATATCTTCTGCATTTGTCAAAATTGCTTTTGAACGATTTTCTGGAATAGATTTATCTTCGAACATTGTGTATGCTCCACAACATTCGTTTCTCTGAGCATAAATGACAGGTGTAGCACCAATAGCTTTGATAAAATCTTCTATAAGCTGTGGGTTTTCTGCATCATCAAGCTGAAGAACCTTCCCAGGACGTAAAAGAAGACAACCGTAGTAAGCTCCAATTTTCTTTCCTTTCAAAGGATTTTTTACAGCTTTCTTTACATTGTCCCAACCAACAACGTCACGAAGAATCTCTAAGTAGTGAAGAACTTTAGTTTCGCCGTGATACTCAATACCATCTTCTTTAAGATAGTTGTTCGCCTTGAATGCAGTATTCTCATCATTCTGTACAGCGTCATTTGTCTGTTTAATAACGTTGTAACATGCAGAACAAAGAGTTACCAAATCCTGTCCTTTATCGCGGGCATTAGCCAATGCACGGATTGAAGGAAGCTTTGCAGCTACTTCATTAGTACCAGTTGGATATTCTCCACCACAGCACTGCCAGTCAGGAATTTCTTCAAGTGTGAACCCTAATGCTTCCGCAGAAATGCGCGCGTATTTATCAAGGTCAGCAGCCTTGTTTTTAAGCGTACATCCAGGGAAATACGAATATGTCATACTTGCTCCTATAAATAATTATACCTTTTATTTGATAATTTTATTTAAAATATATCATTATCAGTTTACTGTATTTTATATTTTTTGTGAATATTTAATTTTTGTATTTTGTGAAAGTGTTTTGTAAAAATTTACACCATTTTACTTATTTTTCTACCGACAGATACAATTTAAGATGATAAAGTATTATTGAGGTGAAAAATGATTAATAGAACAGAAATTGGTCAGGTACAGTTATCAGGTGGGTTATTTAAGGAAAGAGAAAACATAAATAAATCATACTTATTGGAACTTGATTCTGATTGTTTATTACAGAATTTTTATTTTGAAGCTGGTATATGTACAGCAAATTCAAGAGTTCATGATCCAGCTAATATAAAAATGCATTGGGGATGGGAAGCTCCTAGTTGTCAGTTAAGAGGTCATTTTTTAGGTCATTGGTTATCTGCTGCAAGTTATTTATGTGGAACATATGATGATAAAGAATTAAGTGTAAAAATAAATCACATAATAGATGAATTAGAACGATGTCAGAAATTAAATGGCGGAAAATGGATTGGTTCAATTCCAGAAAAGTATTTTTCCAGATTAGAAACTACAGAATATATCTGGTCACCACAATATACAATGCATAAAACTTGTATGGGATTAATGGATACTTATAAATATACAGGAAATAGAAAAGCATTAAAAATTTTGAATAATCTGGCTGACTGGTATATTCGTTGGGTAAATTACGAACAAAAACATTGTCCGCAGGCAATTTATAATGGTGAACAGGGTGGAATGTTAGAAATCTGGGCTTCAATGTATGAAATTACTGGATATAAAAAATATTTAACACTAGCAGAAGCTTATTCTGGAAATAAAGAGTTTGAACAGTTATATAACAAAGATGATGCTCTGACAAATATTCATGCAAATGCAAGTATTCCATTAGCACACGGTGCTTGTAAAATGTATGAAATTACAAAAAATGAAAAATGGCTGACTATTGCAGAACAATTCTGGAGATGGGCAGTAGAAGAAAGAGGATATTTTTGTACAGGCGGAAGTAATTCAGGTGAATTCTGGATTCCTTGTAAAATGGAAGGTCAATTTTTAAATGAAAGGGATCAGGAATTTTGTACCGTATATAATATGTGTAGATTTGCTCAATATATGTTTGAGATAACTGGAAATGTTAAATACTTGGATTATATTGAATTAAATTTATATAACGGATTTTTAGCTCAGCAAAATAAGTTTTCTGGAATGCCATCATATTTTTTACCATTACATGCTGGTGGAAAAAAATCCTGGGGAAGTAAAACTAGAGATTTCTTCTGTTGTCATGGAACAATGGTTCAGGCTCAAACCCTTTATTCTCAATTATGTTTTAGCACAGAAGAGAATTCAATTTTTATCAATCAATATATTCCTTCAAAATATAAAACAAAAGATTTTTCTATTGAACAAATTGTTGATATGAAATTTTATGATACTCAATCAACTTTTTCACAAGATGATGTAGGACAGACTTCAAGATGGCAATTAAAATTTATTATTAAAGGTAATGGAAATTCTAAAAAACTTAATTTCAGAATTCCTTCTTGGTGTAAAAATGAATGTAAATTTATTCTCGATGGTATTCCTCTTGATGTAAAAAATAATAAAGGATTTTTTGAAATTGAAAAAAAATGGAATAACAGCGAATTAAAAGTGTTTTTCAATTCTGATGTATATACAGTTGATTTACCTGGTGATGAAAATAAAATCGCTCTTATGGAAGGTCCAATTGTATTGGCTGGACTTGTAAAAGAAGATTGTGGATTAAAATACAAAGAAGATGTAAAAGAAATATTAATTCATCAACAGGAACATTTATATTCAGCATTTTCATGGAAACAATGTACTTATAATACAAAATTCCAGGACAAAAACTTTCAATTTGTTGCTTTATATGAAATATGTGATGAAGAATACACTGTATATTTTAGTAAGAAAAATTAATTAATAATATTATTGATTTATGTATTTGAGGGAAAATGCTTTTTTATACTGAGAAGGTGTTATTCCCTCAATTTTTTTAAATACTTTCATAAAATATTTTTCATCACTAAATCCACAGGAATATGCAGTTTCTTTAATAGAATAAATTTGTAAAAATTTTTTTGCGGCTGTTATTCTTAAATCTGTAACATATTGAAGAATAGTCATTCCTGTACTTTGCTTAAATAATTTTGAAATATAATTAGCTTGTAAATTAAGGTTTTGAGATAATTCATCTAATGAAAAATCTTTTTGAAAATTTAATTTAATCCAGTTTTGAATATCATTTATAACAGGATTAATTGTATTAGAACTATTTGTAATAGTTTCAATATATTTTTGAGATAATTCCATAAAAAAAATTGAAAGGGAATAATTTAATATATTTTTATTGAATAAATTTTTTTCTAGAGAATAATCCATCATTTGATTAAATAAAATTAATAAACGAGTTGAATCTTCTATGCTTCCATATTCTGGAAATATATAATTAGGATTAAGGGTATTTTCAGTTTGAATTTCCATTTCATCAGAAAAGTGAACCCAATAATACTTCAGCGTTTCAGAACTTTCTTTAAATCCATAATGTTCTTCATTTTTTCTAAGAAAGATAAATTGATTTTTTGAAATTTCATATTTTCTATTATTTGAATTTATATATAAAGTCCCTTCCACTACAAAAATAAAAACATTTTCATTAATTTTTCGTTTCATATGAATGAAATTGTTTTTACTTATAAGTTGGCCACATATTAGAAAATTTAATGGATTTGAATTTGTTAAACTAAATATTCTCATTATAAAAAAAAGGATACCCGCAAATTAAGCAGGTATCCTTATGTAGTATTAATTATTTTCCCTGAGGATATGCCATAGCTTCAGGTTTGAATACTTCATCAAATTTTTCAGCTGTAAGGAATCCTAATCCTACACATGCTTCTTTTAAACTGATGTTTTCATCGAATGCTTTGTGAGCTGTTTTAGCTGCATTTTCATAACCGATATATGGATTCAATGCAGTTACAAGCATTAATGAATTATATAAGTTGTGATGCATCTTTTCTTTGTTTGCTTTAATTCCAACAGCACAGTTTTTGTTGAATGAAAGAATTGCCTCTGCTAAAAGGCGAGCAGACTGTACAAAGTTGTATGCAATAACTGGCATAAATACATTTAATTCAAAGTTACCTTGTGATGCTGCAAAAGAAATAGCAGCATCATTACCCATAACCTGAACTGCAACCATTGTTACAGCTTCACACTGAGTTGGGTTTACTTTTCCTGGCATGATTGAAGAACCTGGTTCATTCTCTGGAATGAAAATTTCGCCAAGACCATCACGAGGACCAGAAGCTAACCATCGAACATCATTAGCAATTTTCATCATATCTGCTGCAAGAGCTTTAATTGCTCCATGAGCAAATACGAGTTCATCTTTTGATGTAAGGGCATGATATTTGTTTGGAGCTGTAATAAAATCTTTTCCTGTAAGTTTTGAAACAGCTTCTGCAACTTTAGAATCAAATCCTTTTGGTGCGTTCAATCCAGTACCAACGGCTGTGCCACCAAGAGCAAGCTGTTTTAAATATGGAAGAGAAGATTTGAGCATTTCAATATCTCTTTCCAAAGATGTACGCCATCCTGAAATTTCCTGATCAAAAGAAATAGGTACAGCATCCTGAAGGTGAGTACGTCCAGATTTTACAATTCCTTCATTTTCCTTTTCAAGTTTTTTGAATGTTTCAATTAAAGTTTCTACAGCTGGAAGGAGTTTATCTTCGATTGCATAAACAGACATAATGTGAAGTGCTGTTGGGAATGTATCGTTAGATGACTGTGACATGTTAATATCATCATTTGGATGACAAAGTTTTTTACCAGCAATTTCATTAGCACGGTTAGCAATAACTTCGTTTGCGTTCATGTTTGACTGAGTACCAGAACCAGTCTGCCAAACAACGAGAGGGAAGTGATCATTTAAAGTTCCTGCTATTACTTCATCACATGCCTGCGAAATAGCTTTAAGTTTTTCATCAGTCATTTTTTCTGGTTTAAGTGCATTGTTAGCAATTGCAGCAGCTTTTTTCAAATAACCAAAAGCTTTTGTAATTTCGCGAGGCATTGTTTCGATTCCAACACCAATTTCGAAATTTTCGTGGCTTCGTTCTGTCTGAGCACCCCAGTATTTATCAGCAGGTACACGAACTTCACCCATTGAGTCATGTTCAATTTTGTATTCCAATTTTATTCTCCTAAAATAAATTACTGTTTATAAAAATAAATATACAAAAAAAAAGAGGTGGTATCAATAAATAAAACCACCTCTATATAATTAATTTAATTTATTTAATTAAAATTTAATCTGTTTGATAACATCTTTTAAGCAGTCTGCACTGTGTTTAAGAGAAGCAAGTTCTGCATCTGTAAGAGGTGTTGCAACGTGACCTTTAATACCATTGCAGCCAACTACAGTTGGAATTGAAAGACAAACATCACTGATTCCATATTCACCATTTAGCATAGAAGAAATTGTAAGTACAGAATCAGTAGAATAATTCAATGCTTCTACTAATGTAGCAGTTGTTACACCAATACCGTAATTTGTACATTTTTTAGCAGCAATAATAATACCACCAGATTTACGGATATAGTCTTCAACATCATTTTTGTCAAATGTTGGGAGAACATTTTCACCTGTATATGCTGGAGCAAAATTGTCTACTGGAATAGAACCAATGTTTGCTAAAGACCAAGGTACGAAAGAAGAATCTCCGTGTTCACCAAATACATAACCATGAACATTTTCCTGGCATACTTTGTATGTTTCTGCAATACGTGCACGGAAACGAGCTGTATCAAGCATTGTACCTGTTCCGAAAATACGGCTTGCTGGGATTCCTGATGTTTTAATAAACTGATATGTAAGAATATCAACAGGATTTGCAACGATTACATAAAGAGCATTTGGACAAGCTTTTGTAATTGTTGGAATTACAGATTTTGCAATATCAACGTTTGTCTGTGTTAAGTCAAGACGAGACTGTCCAGGTTTTCTTCCTACGCCTGAAGTGAAAATTACGATATCTGAACCTTTTGCATCTTCGTAATCTCCGTCACGAACATTTACAGGACCAATGAAAGGTGTTCCTTGACGAATATCCATAGCTTCACCCATAGCCTTGTCTTTAACGATATCGATAATGACAATTTCTGAAGCAAGCTGTTTTAATGTTAATGCGTAAGCTACTGTTGAACCAACCTGGCCTGCACCAATAATCGTAATTTTATTTGACATAAAAGTCTCCTTTTTATCTATTAATATTTGTTTGAAATGTACAAATATTTTTAAAATTTAATTCATATTAATAATAAATCTTTTTATTCATTTTGTGAATATCAATTTTTTAAATTAAATACATAATATATATAATTAAAATTATACTTATTATAAAATAGCAGTTTTTTATTATTCCAAAAAAAGAAATTTTAATATATCCTTAAAAAAAAATAAGAAATGGGAAATATATGTTAAATATTAATAATAATTCAACAAATGTAAAAAGAGAACTGCTTGTAAGAATTGCAAAACTTCAGCTTGCAGGTCAATTAGATAGTAGAGAAATAAATAAAATTCCGTCTCAAATGAGACCAAAAGGAACTTCTCCAATAGGATGTTGTCTTTTTCATGATAGAGAATTATTAAAAATGAGACTTCTTGCCAGAATGGGTATATCAGTTGAAAATTATAATGAAGAAAATGAACTGGATGATTATGCTCGAGAAGCCTTAGCAAGAGATAAACCTACATGGCCAATGATTACTGTATTACATGAAGCTTGTAATGGATGTGTAAAACAGAATTTTATGGTAACAAATGCATGCCAGGGATGTTTTGCCAGACCTTGTATGGTCAATTGTCCTAAAAAAGCCATTCATATTGTTCATCATGCACATATTGATGAGACAAAATGTATTCATTGCGGAATATGCGAACAAAATTGTCCTTACCATGCAATTATTAAAATTACAGTTCCATGTGAAGCTGCTTGTCCTGTAGGTGCAATTTCTAAAGGTGAAGATGGTCATGAAGTTATTGATTTCCATAAATGCATCTATTGTGGAAATTGTATGCGTGAATGTCCATTTGGTGCCATGATGGATAAAAGTCAGTTAGTTGATGTAATTAAACATATTACAAATGATAAAAAAGTTGTTGCATTATATGCCCCTGCAATTGCTTCTCAATTCAGAGTGTCTCCAGAAAAACTTGAACAAGGTTTTATAAAGGCGGGTTTTTCAAAAGTAATAGAAGTTGCAAAGGGAGCTGATATTTGTGCAGAAAAAGAAGCTAAAGAGTTTTCAGAAAGAATGGCTAGAGGTGATAAATTGATGACAACTTCATGTTGTTCAGCTTATGTTCGTGCTGTTCATATCCATGTTCCTGAATTGGATCCTTGTGTTTCTGAAACAAGAAGTCCTATGCACTATACAGCTGAAATTGCAAAAAATGAAGATCCTGATTGTATAACAGTTTTTATTGGACCATGTCTTGCTAAAAGAAGAGAAGGTTTTGATGATAAATTAATTGATTATGTATTAACTGCGGAAGAATTAAGTGCTTTTTTCATTGCAAAAGATATTGATTTAACAAAACTTGAAGATTTAGAAAAAAAAGATATTCCTACATCAAGTGCAAGAAATTTTGCAAGAACTGGTGGTGTTGCTGAAGCTGTGAAAAAAAGACTTGAAGATCCTTCAATAGTGAAACTGGATGTAATTAACGGTCTTAATAAAGAAGGTATGAAAAAACTTAAAATGTATGGACAGATTAATATTGGAACCATTCCGTCTACATCCGAAACAGGAAATCTCGTTGAAGTTATGTCTTGTGAAGGTGGTTGTATTTCAGGACCGTCTGTAATCGCTAATTTAAAAGTTTCTGAAATCCAATTGAAAAAATATGTTGATTCTGGAAAAAATTAAAAAAAATTTAAAAAATTTATTTTTAATGTGTTGACATTTTTTTTTAGATTATATATATTATAAACATCACTTGCGGATGTCATATAACGGCTTATTATCTCAGCCTTCCAAGCTGATG
>JAKSTJ010000074.1 GCA_024402635.1 Treponema sp.
ATGACATAGATGATTCGCTGTTCACAGTTGCAGCTTTGGAAAAGGGGAGAATTAAATAATAATGAATAGTGAATAGTGAATAGTGAATAATGAATAGCTAATAGTGTGGAGTATTTATGAAAAGAGGAATTATATTTGTAATCTTATTGGCTATATTTGGTTCGATTGGATTTGCTCAGGAAATCAACTTTTCTGGAACATTGGGGGCAGACCTGGGGTGTTATGCTCCTGGAACTGAAAATGCCGGTGATTTTTCAATTGGAGAAATTGATTTTACGGGGGCCATTGAAGCTTACGCTGGAAATGGAACTTTATTTATAGAAGGAAATGTTGAAAATGATTTTATTTCTGACTCGTTTTCTTTTGATTTGTCCGAAGCATATCTTGATTATTCCGATTCCTTTTGGGGTGTGAGAATTGGGCAGCAGGAAGTGGCATGGGGAAAAGCAGATGGAATCAGTATTACAAATTCCGTTTTCCCAGAAGATTCATCATCTTTGAATAATGATGATAATTCTGTTGCCATAAAAGCTTTGCGACTGTCTTTAAATGGAAATAGTTTTACGGTGGATGGTTTTGTAATTCCGTTTTTTACTGGAACAAAACTTCCGCTCGAAAAAAATAATCCGCTGAAGAAAGCAATTCTTCCTGATTCGGTAAAGCTTTCTCAAAATGGAACAGACATCAATCTCCCTATTAATATTGGCGAACTTTCAAATCCTGAATTGAATTTAAAAAATATGGAGTATGGCTTAAAGGCCAGCGGATATTTTTCTGTCTGTGATTTTTCACTTTATGGCTTTTATGGATGGGATAAAACCCCGGTCTTAAGTTATCAAATAAATACTGTTTTGCATCCTGTTTACAATGTGGAAGTTCCAGAAAGCCTTACAGTAAACGGTGAGTATAAAAGACTTGGTATGGCAGGCTTTGATATGGCAGTTCCTGTAGGGCCGGTAGTCTTACGAGGCGAAAGTGCATTCTTTTTCAACAGGGCATTTCAGGCAAGATCCAGTGCAATCATGAATGGAAAAGAAAATTTTGTAAATCAGAATCAGTTGATGGCTTTGGCAGGTTTTGACTGGATGCCTTCTGGATGGACCATAACAGCTCAGTATTATTGTGATCTTCTGTTTTCAAAATCTGATGAGATTGAAAGAACCGAAACCTTTGAACATGGGGCAACCTTAAGTATTTCAAAATCTTTACTGAACGATACACTGGATTTTTCCTTCAGCGGACTTGTAGGTCTTAATGATTTTGACAGTGCTCTTTCTGCAAGTACAAAATATAAACTTACAGATCAGATTGGATTTACTGCCGGAACAAATGTTTTCCTTCCAGGACGTGAAGAAGGAACTTATGGAAAATTCAAAGACTTGAGTTCAATATACTTAAAAGCAGAATACAACTGGTGATTTATTTCTGGTTATAATTATGAGGTGATATGCCTGGAATTCTTACGAATTCTGGGCTTTTTTATTTTACAGTGTCATTCGTTGGCACATTGACAGATTATAATAAAATTTAGAAACTGACATTGTAAGGGAGTATAAATGAAAATATGACTATGATGATTTCACCAGATTATTATTTATCAGAATATGAAAATGCTAGTTATGCTGAATTATTGAAATTGAAAAATAAGTTAGTAGATGATATAGCATCGTTTGAAAATACTTTAGGTAAGAACAATTTTGAAAGCACATTTCAACCAGGCTCTGATGTTCGTTATCAGTGGAATCTTGAAGTTTTAGGAAAATTATTAATATTACTACAAAAGGCTTTTAACCGGGAGTATGAATTATGAGTTTATTGATTGAGCAGGGTGACATTACAAAATACGAAGTTGACGCAATTGTAAATGCTGCAAACAGCACACTTTTAGGTGGAGGCGGAGTTGATGGTGCCATTCATCGTGCTGCTGGCCCTGATTTGCTTGCAGAATGCAGAACTCTTGGAGGTTGTGCAACAGGGCAGGCAAAAATTACAAAAGGGTATAATTTAAAGGCTAAGTTTGTTGTTCATACTGTTGGACCAATTTATTATACAGTTGATAAGAAGCAGGCAGAAATGTTTCTAAATGCCTGTTACAAAAATTCAATCAAACTGGCCTTGGAAAAGGGCTGTAAAAGCATTGCCTTCCCATTAATAAGTGCCGGTGTTTATGGCTATCCAAAAAATGAGGCCATTGAAATTGCAGTTTCAAATATTCAAAAATACGCCGGAGATCTGGAAGTTTTTCTTGTTTTGTTTGATAAAGAAGCCTTTGAAATTGCCAGAAACCTTTATCCGGAATTTTTACCACAAGCCACTAAAGAAGAAAAACAAAACATTGAATTATTTATAAAATATTACGGTTACGACAGATACAGTCAAAAACCTGACTGGCATGAGTATAAGGTGTATCACATTTGGAAAAAAAGCCAGGAAGGAGCTTTTATAGGATACCCAGAGTATGCCCTGGAATTGAATGGAGAACTAAGATTGGCCTCACCGGAAGAAGCTCGGGAGATTATGGGAAGTAAATTTATATACACTGCAGAAGATGTTAAAGGTTGTACACTTCAAAGTCCTGATTACAGTCAGTGTCTAGACTGCGTGTATAATTATGACGATAAGCCACTAAAATGCCTTATTTATGAAGACATAAAGCCATCTGCAGTTTTATTTGATAAGAAACCATGTGAGAGAAAAAGAGTGGAATGAGTTTTGTGGAAATATGAACTAGAGCATACGGTTAATCACAGCGTTTTGGTTAATTGTGAATAATAAAAACTAACATTAGTGTAAAAATTCTAAAAAAAATGACTTATAATTTAGTTATAGCATTATTCAAGTGAATTTAGTCTTTTTATAACTGCACGAACTATTATTGTAATTGTAAATTATTAACTTTTTATCTTTTTATTATTTTACAATATTTTGTGATATAATAAATATGATACTATAGGGACAGCATTTATGACGTCTTCATTTGATTATTTTAAAAAAGAATTTCCCGCATTAGCTAAATTAGGTAAATTGGCAGAATCTTATTGCGAATCAGATCCTAACGGTGCACTTTATAAAATTCGCAAAATTGGTGAAACAATTACAACTCTTATTTATCAATATGATAATATTGTTTGTCCAACTGGAAATATCAATGATATCCCACAAGTAACAAGAATAAATACCTTGTATGATTATGGGATTATTAATTCCTTACTTGTAAAATCCTTTACACGACTCAGAAAAATTGGCAACGAAGCAGTTCACCAGGATTTGGACTCTTCTGTTCTGGTAAAAGAACTTCTTCCAATTTCTTATAGTATTTGTCTTTGGTTTGCAGGAACATACGGTACCAATAAAAACCCTGAATATAAAGAATATGTCCTTCCTGAAAAATTAAATGCCGTTGCAAAGAAAAAAGTAATTATTAGAATTAAAAAGCCTTTGGATTTTACTCCTGCACAAAAACAGGATGAAGATGCAGAAAATCAGTTGATTGCGGAGGCTGGAGTTGTAGCACAAAATGCACCGAAAGTTCAAATAACAGAACGTAAAACCAGGTCTTTAAAGGCAAACCGCTCACGTCCACTTACAGAAGCCGAAACTCGAGAATTAATAGACGAACAGCTTCGTAAAGTTGGTTGGGAATGTGATACAAATATTCTTAATCAAAAACTTTATGGAACTAAACCAAAGAAAGGTCATAATATGGCCATTTCCGAATGGCAAACTGATTCTAAAATCTATAATCACGGTTATGCAGATTATGCACTTTTTATTGGTGAAAAACTTGTTGGCGTAATTGAAGCAAAAGCTCAGCACAAAGATATTCCATGTGTAATTGACGGGCAATGTAAAGAATATGCAGAACTTATAAAAGATTCAGATGCAGATTATGTGCAGGGACAATGGGGAAAATATAAAGTTCCTTTTGCCTTTGCAACAAACGGACGCCCATATCTTAAACAACTGGAGACAAAATCTGGAATCTGGTTTATAGATTTTAGAAAACCAACAGAAGCACCTCGTGCACTGCAAGGCTGGATGAGTCCAATAGGTATTGAAGAATTATTGTCTCGAAATGAAGAAGAAATCAAACAGTATTTTGAGCAAATTGATGATGATGCAGACCTTACTAATAAAGATGGCTTGAATTTACGACCATATCAGGTAGAAGCAATTCATGCGGTAGATAAAGCACTTGCAGTAGGCAGAAAAGAAATTCTTCTTGCAATGGCAACAGGTACAGGTAAAACACGAACGTTCCTTGCACTTATTTACCGTTTCTTAAAATCTGGGCGGTTTAAGCGAATACTTCTTCTTGTAGACCGTAACTCTCTTGGTAAACAGGCTTTCGATGTATTCAGTGAAGTAAAACTGGATCAGTTGCAGCCACTCACAGACATTTACAACATTAAAAATCTTGATGAAAAAATAATTGATAAGGAAACAAAACTTCAAATTTCAACAGTTCAAGGTATGGTTCAGCGTGTTCTTTATAACGATGGCGACAGAATGCCTGCAGTTACAGATTTTGACCTTGTAATCATAGATGAAGCACACCGTGGTTATATTTTAGATAAGGAAATGACTGATGAAGAAATTGTTTTCCGAGACCAGTTAGATTATCAGAGTAAATATAGAAATATTATTGAATATTTTGATGCTACAAAAATCGGATTCACTGCCACTCCAGCCCTTCAAACAACACAGATTTTTGGTGAGCCAGTTTATACATACTCATATCGTCGTGCAGTTTACGAAGGTTACCTTTGCGACCATGATGTTCCTTTTATTGTTTCAACAGACAAAAGCCGCAACGGAATCCATTTTGAGCCCGGCGAATTTGTAGATAAATATGATCCAAACAACAGAACAGTAATTACTGACGCACGGGTTCTTCCAGATGAAGTCGATTATGATATTGAAAAATTCAATCGCAACATCATCACTCGACCATTTAATGAACTGGTATTTTCAGAATTATATGGAAAAGGATATTTAACTTTTGATCTTCCAGACACAATGGGAAAAACTTTGATTTTTGCAGTAAATGATGACCATGCAGATATGATTGTTGATATCCTTAAAAAGCAGTGTCAGGAAAAACAGATTCCAGAAGAAGCTGTTATGAAAATTACAGGATCTGCAGGTGGTGGAAATCAAAAGAAGATTGAAGACCTGATTAAGAAATTCAAAAATGAATCGTACCCAAGTACAGTAGTTACAGTAGATTTGCTTACAACAGGAATTGATGTTCCTTCCATTACAAATCTCGTATTTATGCGCTGTATTAAGTCTCGTATTCTTTTTGAACAGATGATGGGTCGTGCCACTCGTCGTTGTCCAGAAATCAATAAGACTCATTTTAATGTGTATGACCCAGCAGGAGTTTATGACAATATTAAAGATAGTATTGACATGCAGCCTGTAGTTCAAAAGCCAAAAATTAAAATGACAGAACTTATAGATGCAATGAAAGAAACTCCTGATACAGAACCAAAAGTAATTCAGTATCAAGTTGAGCAGTTAATTGCAAAAGTTCAGCGAAAGAAAAATGTTCTTACAACAGAAGCTATAAGTAATTTTAAAGTACTTACAAAAGAAGATTCAATTGATGATTATTTAAAATCAATAGAGGAACTTTCTCCAATTGAAGCAAAAAAGAAAATTATTGAAGATTACAAAATTTTTGAAATGCTTCAGGATGATAAAAATGAAATTCGCCCAATCATTATTGATAAAAAGAAAGATGACGGATTTGAAATTGAACGGGGATATGGAAAGCATAACTTAAAACGCCCGGAAGATTATATAGAAGAATTTACAACTTACATAAAAGAAAACCGGGATAAAATTGAGGCCCTTAAAATTGTTTGTACCCGTCCAGCAGATTTAACCCGAGATGCATTAAAGAATCTTGCAGTAATCTTAGCCAATGATGGTTACGATTTAAACAGTCTTAATACTGCAATCAGCAAGACTAAAAATGCAGATTATGTTGCAGATATTATCAGTGTAATAAGAAGTTGTGCAGTTGGTGCTCCACTTTTGAATCACGAGGAAAGAATAAAAAGAGCGTTCCAAAAATTACGACAGAACCATCAGTTTACACCGGTGGAAGATCATTGGCTTTTAATGATTGAATCAAACCTGCTTGTTGAAAATACAATCGACGAAACAATCTTTGATGATGTTTATATTTTCAAAAGTAAAGGCGGCTTTAAGCGCATAGATAAGGAATTTAACTTCCAATTGAAAGCTTTAATAAATGAATTGAATATTTATTTGTATGAGGATGCAGCATAATGACAATAATATATATAAAAGATTATCAACGTATTGACAAACTTTGTACCTAAAGATTATTATTTATGTGTAAAAGTTGATAATTTTAGGGGTTTGTAATGAGCTATTTTTCTGAAGAAAGCATTTTAAATCTTCTCTATTCTTATAATCCATGGTGGAAAACAAGTTCGGTACAGAAAGATTTTAACAAACCAATGAAAAGAGCCAGCTTTTATGAAAGTTGGAAGGCCTTTAATAATGAACAGATTCGTCGTACTGTTTTGTTAAGTGGTGCACGACGAACTGGAAAAACCACAATCATGTACCAGACAATTGCAAAGCTTATTGAAAATGGAATAAATCCCAAAGACATAGTTTTTATTGCATTTGATCATCCTTTATTAAAGCTTTGTAATATAAGTCAAGTTTTGGATATTTTTAGGCAGAATATAACTACATCAGAAAAAATATATTGCTTTTTTGATGAAATCCAATATTCAGAAGATTGGAATGCCTGGTTAAAGGTTTTGTATGATACAAATCCAAATATAAAAATCATGGCAACAGGTTCAGCAAGTCCAGTTCTTGCAGATAAGACTCGCGAAAGTGGACTTGGAAGATGGATTACAATTCAAGTTCCAACATTTACATTTTACGAATATTGTAAGCTTTTAAATATTGAAGTAGGCGAGCTTCCTTCTGGAATAAAACCAACACAACTTTATCAGCTGGATAAATATACGCAAAATGAACTGGTTAATAAGTTTGCATTTCTTCAGCCACATTTTATAAGATACTTGCAGGTTGGAGGATTTCCTGAATTAGCACTTTCAAAAGATGATATTTATGCACAAAGAATCTTGCGGGAAGATATTGTAGATAAGGCCTTAAAAAGAGATTTACCAGCTTTATATCCAATCAGAAATATTTCAGATATAGAAAAAGTATTCCTGTATTTGTGCTACAACTCTTCAAATATCATCAATATGAATACAATCTGTAAAGAATTGCAGGTTACAAGAAACACACTTGAAAAATATGTTTTATATCTTGAAGGTGCAAATTTAATTTATATAAGCCCAATAGTAAATGTGGGTTCAAAACAGATATTGAAATCTCAGGATAAAATCTACATTGCAGATGCAGCCTTACGAAATGCCGTATTAATGAAAGATGATATTACCAATGACCCAGTGGAACTTGGAATTATTGCTGAAACCGCTGTATACAAACATGTAAAAGCCTTTAATTACAAGGCAGTAACAAAGGTTGGCTATTACAGAGGCGGCGATAAAGATAAGGAAATTGATATTGTAGTTCAGTATGCACAAAACACAAATCCAATCATGATTGAAGTGAAATACAGAGAAGATTCACCAATTTCAGAAAAGGATTTGATTACAGAGCTTTCTGATTCAGAAAAGCCAAATCTTGTAATTACAAAACGAATTGATGATTTTGGACTACACGAATTTAAAAACGGGAAAAAGATTTTCAAAATCCCAGCTCCAATTTTCCTTTATCTTTTGGGATATGTGGAATCACTTGGGTATGACGAATAAAAAAAGAAGGAAAATAAAATGACAACACAAGAAATCGTAGCAAAACTTTGGAATCTCTGTAATGTCCTTCGTGATGATG
>JAKSTJ010000075.1 GCA_024402635.1 Treponema sp.
TGGAAAACATGGCAAAAACAGTTTACGACTATTGGTTTACCCAGTTCGACTTCCCAGATGCCAACGGCACCCCCTACAAATCCTCAGGCGGCAAAATGGAATATAACCAAGTCCTCAAAAGAGAAATCCCTGCGGGATGGGAAGTTGGAAAACTTGGAGATTATCTAGATAAGTTCGGTGATGGAATTCATGGTACACCTGAATATGATGAAAATGGTGATTACTATTTTATTAATGGAAATAATCTTGGCAAAAAACTCATTTCATTTAATTCTGAAACATTGAAGGTAAATGCGAATGAATATCAGAAAATAAAACGACCAATTAATGAAAATACAATTTTTTTATCGATAAATGGAACATTAGGAAATATATCGTTTTATAACGGTGAAAAAATTGCTATTGGTAAAAGTGCTTGCTTTCTAAATCTTAAAAATGAAAAACTAATGACTTTTGTATATCAAATTATATCATCAGAAAATTTTCAGAAATATATGTATAAAGTTGCAGGTGGGTCAACAATTAAAAACTTTGCACCAAAACAAGCTGCAGATTTTGATATTCCTATTCCACCAACTGCAATACTTGAAAAATTTGATAAAATTTCGCACTCGTGTTTAGAAAAGCAGATAAAGAAAGAGAAAGAAAACGAAGAACTCACAAATCTTCGTGATTATCTTCTTCCACTCTTAATGAATGGTCAGATTGAGGTAAAGTAAATGGAATCTGGTGAAAAAGCCTTTTGTCTTCGTTTTTTTAATACATCTGGTTATGTTTTTGATTTTTCGAATAATCGATTTGACGATTTCACTGAAAAGGTTGTTGGATTTCCTATTCAAGCAAAATATGGTTTATCAAAAGGTGCATCACTAGAACAATTCGTTCATGATTCTGATGATAATGTAAATTTGAAATTATTTAGTGAATTATTAAATTACTTTGAATTAAATTGTCTTGATAATGAAGAAGATGATGAGCGTATTAAAAGATTTCATAAATGCAAAACTATTATCGAAAAATATCGCTCTCCTTCAGTAGAAATTTCGATTCCATCAATAAAAGAATCTCCCAACAAATATATTTTAGATCTCAGTAAACAAGCATTAAAATGTATTGATGATGGTGACTATTACAGTGCAGTTACAAAATCAAGAACCATGATAGAAGAGGCTCTTTGTTTGGCGATAGAACAACAAGGTTGTGTTCCTTTAGAAAAAGGAGATGTAGTTCAATTGTATGCTCAGTTTAAGCCACTGTATAATATGCATTCTGATAAAACAATGGATAAACGAATTAATAATCTTTTATCAGGAATTAATAAAATTATTGAATCAATATCAGAAATGAGAAATAAAAACAGCGATTCTCATGGAGTTGGTTCAAAACGAATTATAATAAAAAAACATCATGCTTTACTATTTGTAAATTCAGCAATGACAATTACAAATTTTATATTGGCAGTAGTAGAAAATAAAAAAACAAAATAAGGACTAGAGTGAATGGATGAGTTTCAAAAACAATTAATAGAAACAACTGTAGAAAAAACTGCAGGAGCAGCATATGAGGATTTGGCAAAACCTACCATGAATGCTTTGGGAACTGTAGCAAGTCTCCCAATACGTTCGATTAGAGTTTTATGTAGGAAATGGGAAAAGTGGATTGTTTCTGGTGAAGAAAATCTTAAAAAAACAGATGAATTGATTCAAAAAAAACTAGAAATGATTCCTGATAATTTGATATCTGAGCCTGAACCATATATTGCTATTCCAACATTGCAACAATTAACATACTGTATTGATAATAAATTTTTAAGAGAAATGTATGCTAATTTATTAGTACAATCTATTAAAAAGGATTCTAAAGAAAATGCACATCCAGCTTTTGTTGAAATAATTAAACAATTAACACCATTCGAAGCTCGTTTTTTATTTGAATCAGATATGTCAAATATTTATGTTCCCCTAATTGATGTCGATGAGACTGAAAGAATTGAAGAATCAGATTCTTTTTCAAGACATAATTTAGTTAGAAATGTTTGTATTCCATTGTTTAATTGTGATATTGATAAAGTTCCTTTATGTATTGAAAATCTTGAGAGATTAAAAATAATTGAAATTCTTGATAGTTGTGCTCTTGGAGAAGATGCTGAATATGAAAAAATAGAATCACTAGATTTTATTCAAGATTTAATAAAGGTTCAAAAAGCAAAAAATACAACTATTGTATATTGCAGAAAAGTATATACATTTACTACATTTGGAAAACTTTTTATGAAAACTTGTGTACAAGAAGAATAGTATGTAGATATAATTCTTCTTGAAGATATCAAAGATGTATGCTTTATACAGTCTTTTTATAATTATAAGTTGGATGGATATTAATATAAATCTCGTGTTATAGGTTTGTTAATAGATATTACACGCCTCTTATTAATGCACACCCAGTAAAGTTATTTATTTATGGAGATTATTAATGCAGGAACCTAGCGACATAAAAATGTATTTTTATTTTGATGAATCAGGCTCGCCTGCAATTCTTGGACATCATGGTAAAAATCTTCTAAAAGAAGGACTTACAAGTTCTACATTTATTGTTGGATATTTACAAACTCCAAATCCTCACCAACTGGCTGTAGACTTAGAAAAACTTCGTCAGGAATTATTACAGGATGAAACTTTAACACCTGTTCCATCAATAAAGAATCTTGAAAACGGTTTCCATGCAAATAAAGATTGTCAGGAAGTTCGACGTGAAGTTTTTAAACTCCTGAAAAAATCAGATTTTGAAGCTTACATCATTGTTGCTCGTAAAAACGAAGAAAACTTCCGTAAGCGGTTCAATATGAATGAAAAACGCATTTATAAATATCTTGTTGGAGAACTTTTAAAAAATAGAGTTCATTTATATAAAGACATAGATATTTACTTTTCAGAAATGAAGAATATTACTACTCTTCAAAATATGACAGATGCAGTAAAAGATGCTACGGAAAAATTCCAGTATAAATGGGGTAAGGAAAATCACAATAATATTAGAATCTTCGTACAGCAATCAACTCAAATTCCATTACTGCAGGCCATTGATTATGTTTTGTGGACTGTTTACAGAGTATACGAACGAGGTGAATTCAGATACTTTGATGTTTTAAGAGATAAAATTAAATTAGTACATGATATTTTTGATGAGGAAGGAAATCCACACTATGGAACTTTCTATACGGACAAAAATCCGTTAGAGCAAAAAAAAAGTCCCATCAGTAGCTAGGTTTCCGAAGAAACGCACGGCATGGAGCCGACTTTCACTTACCAAGGACTTATACATACAATATAGCATTAGTCCGGATAAATGGCAAGTTTTAAGAAATGAATTAAATTAAAGGATTAAATATGACACCAAATGAACTTTCAACAAATACAAAACAAATGATTGATGATATCAAAACTGTATGTGCAAACTACGGTCTTGGTAACGCAGCAAGTGAATCAAAAATCATCACACAGATTTTCTTGTATAAATTTTTGAATGATAAATTCCTCTATGAAGCAAAGAAACTGAATCCTGATTTCTTAAAGCTTAGTGATGATGAATACCAGATTATGCTTTTTGGTATGAATCCTAATGTTGCAAAATTTAATAAGAATCAGCTTCTTTCTGACCTTTATACACATAAAGATGAAAAGGACTTCCACACAACTTTTGATAAAACTATTACTTCCATTGCAGAAGATAATGCTTCAATCTTTAGTGTAAGTGCTGGTAGCGAAGATAAAATCAAACTTTTTGAAAACTTGAGCCAGTATGTAATTGAATCAGAAAAGAAAGATGCTTTCTGCCGTGCAATGATGGACAAAATTGTAGACTTTAGTTTTGAAGATGTATTTGAACAGAAATACGATTTCTTTGCACAGATTTTTGAATATCTTATTAAAGACTATAACAAAGATTTTGGTAAATATGCTGAATATTACACACCAAATGTAATTGCCAGAATCATCGCCCGTATTCTTGTAAAAGATTCTGTAAGTAATGTAAAAATCTATGATCCAGCCGCAGGTTCTGGAACATTGCTTTTGGCATTGGCACATCAGATTGGTGAAGACAACTGTTCAATATACAGTCAGGATATTTCTCAGAAATCAAATGAATTCCTTCGCTTGAATCTTATTTTGAATAATCTGGTTCATTCATTACAGAACATTGTTCACGATGATACTCTTGTAACACCTCGCCACTTAAATGCTGCCAAGAATGATATTGCTCATTTTGATTACATCGTAAGTAACCCACCATTCAAAACAGACTTCAGCGAAACTCGTGATACTCTCGCCAGTGAAAATTACAAGAAACGCTTCTGGGCAGGTGTTCCAAACATTCCTGCAACTAAAAAAGAAAGTATGGCAATTTACCTTATGTTCATGCAGCATATTATTGCCTCTCTTAACGAAAACGGAAAGGCTGCCATTGTAGTTCCAACAGGATTCCTTACAGCACAGTCAAAAATTGAAAAAACAATCCGTGAAGAACTCTGTGTAAAACATCACTGGCTTCGTGGTGTAGTTTCTATGCCTTCAAATATTTTTGCTACAACAGGAACAAATGTTTCTATCATCATTATTGATAAACAGAATACTTCAGATAAAGTAATGCTGATGGATGCATCAAAACTTGGTGAAAAAGTAAAAGAAGACGGCAAGAATCAGAAAACAGTTCTTAAACCAGAAGAAATTGAAAAGATTGTAAACACCTTCAACAATGAAGAAGTTGTAGATGATTTCAGTATTCTTGTTTCTTACGAAGACCTTGCAAAGAAGAACTGCAGCTTTAGTGCTGGCCAGTATTTTGAAGTAAAAGTTGACTATGTCGAACTCACTCCAGAACAGTTCAAAGAAAAGATGGATGGATTTAAGAACAATCTTAATGCTTTCTTTGAAGAAGGCCATAAACTAGAAGATGAGATTAAGAAGCAATTGAATAAATTGGGGATGTAAGAAAAGAGGTTAATATGAATAAAGAGTCTTTAAAGGAATCGTTAGAATTGTTAGATGAAAGAAATATAAAATACTATCCATTAAAAGAATTTACTTATGATGCAACTTCTGTTGATTTATCGAATTTTGAAAGTTTCATAACATTTTGTGAGGATAATAATGTTCATGTTGTTTTCTATGAAAACACAGATTCTGATTTTGATGAGTGTCAGTTTTTGACTCCGTGGAATGGTATTTTAGTTGGATATATTATTAATGAGAAAGGAAACTTACAGAATATAGATACTTCATTGAGTAAAAAAAATTGGGAAAGATCAATAAATACGAAAGGTAGTCTTTTATATGATATTCAAAAAGATTATAAGAAAATAATAACTGAAATAGAAAGAATTTCTCCTGAAAATAATGAAAATGATAAAAAAGTTATTCAAGAAATTTATACTGAAACAGTAAGAAAACTGGATTCTATCTCTGATGATTTTATTCAACAAGAAGATTTCTTAAGAAATTATGAAAGGCAGTTATTAAAAATAAAAGATGAAATAAAAGAGAGATTTACTTATGAGAAAGAAAGTTTGCAGAATATAGATTCTTCATTGAGTAAAAATAATTGGGAAAAATCAATAAATACGAAAGATAGTCTTTTATATGATATTCAAAAAGATTATAAGGAAATAATAACTGAAATAGAAAGAATTTCTCCTGAAAATAATGAAAATGAAATAAAACAAATTCAAGAAATTTATACTGAAACAGTAAAAAAACTGGACTCTATCTCTGATGATTTTATTCAACAAGAAGATTATTTAAGAGATTATGAAAAACAACTATTAAAAATAAAAAAGGAAGTAAAGGAAAGAACCTCTAAAAATACTTTAGTAAAAAATCAAGTTGAGCATAATTTTTCTATACATGCTTCAAATGAATCAAAAAGAATTGAAATGGAAAACAAAATTAAAGCTTTATTAGATAATAAAGAAAATCTAATAAAAGAAATAAATGATTATTTTGAAAAACATTTTTCAATAAGGGCTGGTAAGAAAAAGATAGGTTATGAAGTTATGAGGGAATTTATTGAATCAAGAATTCCAGATATTGATGATAATTCATATGACTATTGGATGTTACCTTCTTTTGTTGAAATAAGAAAAATTTATGAAGCTGAAAAATTAAATTTTGAAAAACATGCAGAAAATGAATATTACGATAAATTATGGGAAAATTTAAATCCTTGTCTAGAATATTTTAGTAATAAGAATAGAGTCTCAAAAGCTGATATTGATTTATTTTTTAATGAAATGGATATAAAAGCCTCTGTTTCAGATAAAGAAATGTTTAGAAGTAAAGTTAATAATCTTCTTGAAAGATAATATTTTTCAGGATAATGTTTTCAAAGTTATGAATATAAACTATTTTTATAGTAGAAAAATAAGGGCATTGTTTTGAACTGAGAACTGATTAGTTCAAATATGGAATAGAATTGATAGTAGAAAAAAAGATATCTTTAAGAATACTTTTAATTCATTCTTTAAGAAAAAAAATTTAGAATGAGTGATTACAAATCAGTTATATTAATTGAGGATATAAAATTATGGGAAATACTGTTGATTTTGTAAAACTTTTGATAGAAGCAGAACGCTATAAGGGGTATGAAAAAGATTATTGGGGAGGATGTGATTTAGTTATTGTATCTGAAAACGCCTATAAGAAAAGAAAGGATGCAATAGAAAATTGGAAGAATACAAATACAAATAGACGTCTGATAAAATCTGATAAAGCTACTTCTGTCATTTGGTTAATAGAAACCTTGAAGCCATATATTAATTATGATTATCTCAGTAAATATGATTATTACTTAAATATTGCAACTGTTGTAGAGAAAAATATAAAAAGTAATGATAAAGAGTTATTGATAGAAATAATAAAAGAATTAGAGAAGGAAAATTGGATAAAGGAGAATATCTCTGGTGCTACTATAATTGATTCCAAACTTAACACTTGGCTAAAGTTTGGAATGGAACACAATGATCCTTTTTTTGTAAAATTTATGACATTGTGGTTTGCTTTCAATAAAGAGTATAGTAAGTTTCCTGGTGTAGTTGAAAAAGAATTGCGTGATGGAAGTACAAAAAAGCAGAAGGATGTAGAATATGCGAAAATTAAAGAGTTTTGTGAAAAAAATATGGATAAACTCTTATCCGTACATGATTTAATTTTTAAATCTCCACTCATTATCATTTTTAAAGAAAAACCTGTAGAGGATATGAAGTCTGTAAAAAAATGGAAAGATAATAAAAATGAATCTCACCAAGAAAAGTATTATAAAGATTTAATAAAAGGAACTTCTAAACAGCAAACTATAGCAATTTTCCAAATGATGTATCAAGTTCGCTGTAATCTATTTCATGGTAGTAAAACTCCAAATATGGAACGCGATTTAAATTTAGTTCGTAATTCAGGGGAAATACTAGAAATATATCTCAAAGCCATCATGTAAAAAAAATGGACCCAAACGGGTCCATTCATCTTTTAAGGGGCCCCGCAGGGTCCTTTTTTTTTTTTAGTCTTCCAGATCTTTAAGGTCTTTGTTGGTCATGGCGCAGACACATGAAT
>JAKSTJ010000076.1 GCA_024402635.1 Treponema sp.
TTCTTCCAGATAACGTACTTTTTGCCGACGGCGATGGAGAAAAAATCCGCGTAGACTTGATGAACAAATGCAATCTTCATACAGTACTCCGCCTTCCAACAGGAATCTTTTATGCTCAGGGCGTAAAAACAAATGTACTTTTCTTTACTCGCGAACCACAAGACAAAGACAGCACAAAACAGGTTTGGTTCTACGACCTTCGCACAAACATGCCAAGCTTTGGAAAAACAAATCCACTCAAAAAAGAACATTTTGATGCTTTTGTAAAAGCTTACACTGCAGAAGACCGTACAAAAGTTCAGGACGTACGCTGGAACTGCTTTACCCGTGAACAGATTGCAGAAAAAGGCAACAGCCTTGATTTAGGACTTATCCGCGACGAAAGCATTCTTGATTACGAAGATTTACCAGATCCAATCGAAAGTGCTCAGGATTGTATAGACCAGCTGGAAATGGCAGTTGATTTGATTAAAGATGTAGTGAAGGAACTCCAGAAAGCAAAATAGGTTCCGTCATTTTAACTTATTTCAGAATCTGTGATTAGTAATTCAATTAATAAATTCGGAATTTCCGAATTTATTAATGTATTGAGAAATAGATAAAAAATTATAATAAAGGAGGGGGAAAGCCTTCCCCTCGCTCGCACTGCGTTGCTCGCTACCCCTTCAAGCGGGGACACCCCGCAACGCCCCGTGATTTATTTGGAGTTAAATATAAATGACAAAACAAAAAAAGGAATTTATACAAAAATATATTGATGAGTTGAAGTTTAATATTTCTGAATATTCTAATTTGGATATTAGTGAATTATTTGATTCAATTCATAAGGTACTTGGTATTTTTTTAAAAGATTACCCATATTTAGAAAATTATCTTCGCTTTGATAACAATTCTGCATATTTAGATACAGAAATATTAATTGGACTGTTAGAAAAAGAACTTATTGAAGATGAAAGTAGTAATGAAGAATCGGAAGATGAAAAATCTACCTATTTAGAATTGTTAAATAAAATACGAATAGAAATAGGAAGTATAGAATCCATTTTAAAATCATATTCTCCAAAATCTATTGTAATTAATTATGTCGAACAATTAGAAAAGGCGTTAGAAGTATTTGATATAAAGACAATAAAATATTGTCTTTCTTGTATTAAAGATTGGTATAACAGTAACATTAACAATATTATGCATAATAGTTTTGTATTTAATGAGGATGAACATCAATCCAGTATGAATAAAATTAATCTATTTGCACAAGATGTCGAAAAAATCCCAGATACTTTTATGAAAAAATCAGAAGAAATTACAAATACATCTAGCACTGAACCGTTAATATTTTTAAGTCATTGTTCAAAAGATAAGAAATACGGAGATGCATTAGAATACTTTATTACCGGTTTAGGTGTAAAAAGTTCTCAATTAATTTATACATCCCATCCTTTACATAAAATTCCACTTGATGCAAATATCTATGACTATCTTAGAAAAAATATAAATAAGAATGTATTTATGATTATTTTATGGTCTAATGATTATTTAGAAAGCCCAGCATGTTTAAACGAAATGGGAGCTGCTTGGGTAGCGCAAAGTGATTACACAAATATTTATGTTCCTGATTTTGAATTTGGAAATAAAAAATATCATGAATGTGCAGTTGATACAAAAAAAATGGGTGCTGTATTAAAAAATGACCAACATTGCAAACCTGCAATGATAGAACTAAAAAATAAAATACAAGAACTCTTTTCACTAGAAAATGATGAAGTAAAAGTAAACTACATATTAGATGAATTTATGAAAAAAATAAGTGAGGAAGCTTAAATGAGTGAAGATATTAAGACTCCTTATGAATTACCTGAGGGATGGAAATGGGAATTAACATCAAATCTTGCAGATGTTTTTACTGGTAATAGCATTAACGAGAATATAAAAAAGGAAAAATATACAGGCATAGCAGAAGGCCTTAATTTTATTGGAACTAAGGATGTCGATTTTGATGGAACAATAAATTATGAGAATGGTGTAAAAATATCTGACTACGAAAAATTTAAGACAGTTCCTGCTAATACTCCTTTACTATGTATTGAAGGTGGAAGTGCAGGAAAAAAACTTGGAATTACGTCTAAACAAGTTTGTTTTGGAAATAAATTATGTGCCTTTGTATGTAATAATGTTGAATCAAAATTAGTTTATTATTATTTGCAGTCAAATACTTTTTTTTATTCTTTCATGAAAGAAAGACATGGATTAATTGGAGGTGTAAGTGTAGGAACCTTAAAAAACATTCCTTTTCCTCTTCCACCAACTCTCGAAGAACAACAGCGCATAGTTGCACGCATAGAATCACTTTTTTCAAAACTGGACCAGGCAAAAGAAAAAGCCCAGAATGTAGTAGACACATTTGAAACCCGCAAAGCCTCAATATTGCACAAAGCATTCACCGGCGAACTCACAAAAAAATGGCGAGAAGAAAATGGCGTTGGGGATGATAGTTGGGAAGAGAAGACTTTGGAAGCAGTTTTGATTGAAAAACCAAGAAATGGATATTCAGTAACTGCTGTAGATTATGAAACTCCTGTAAAAAGTATGTCTTTGTCAGCAACAACAAGTGGTTATTTTAGGCCAGAGTTTGTTAAATACATAGATGAAGAAATTCCTGAAGATTCGCATCTTTGGCTAAAACCAGGAGATATTTTATTACAGAGATCGAATTCTTTAGACAAAGTTGGAACAAGTGCAATATATACAGGCGAATATAAGGAATTTATATACCCTGATTTAATGATGAAACTTCAAGTAATTCCAAGTTATTCAAACGAATTTATTTCTTATCAATTAAAAACTGAAAAAACTATGTCGTATTTTAGAAATAATGCAACAGGAACTGCTGGAAATATGCCAAAGATTAATCAAAAAACAGTATGTTCATTACCTATCATTTTACCAACAATGGACGAACAAATTGAGATTGTACGAATTCTGAATATAACTTTTGAAAAAGAATCAAAAGCAAAAGAAGCCGCCGAAGCAGTTCTTGAACAAATAGATTTATTAAAAAAATCAATTTTGGCTAGAGCGTTTAGAGGGGAGTTGTAAAATATGATATTTAAATTATTTACTCAAAGGAATGAACCAGAAAAACAATTTGATGTATATGAATATAAGTGTTTCCCAGAACAATTTATAAATCAATCATTTTATATCATTTATGATTTTATTGAATTATATAAAAATGATTGGAATTTCAGGGGAGACAAAATTTGGAATGATATTTATGATATTTTTGTTCGACAACTAGGTGTTGTTGGACTAGATGGATATTATACAAACGACACATTTGGATCAAGGATTGAAAAATATTACCGAACTCATAATGGGGACGATTTATTAAATCTTTTGGATTTGATTTTTATATATTTTGATAAATATTTAAGAAAAAATCCGCCATCGGAACATTACAATATATCCGAAATATTAGATGAGTCAATTTCAGAATTAAATTACAGATTTAAACAATATGGGTTAGGTTATGAATTTACAAATGGCGAATTAATTAAGAAAACTAATGAAATTATTCATACTGAAATAGTAAAACCTGCATTATCACTTCTTCATGACAAGAATTTCAAAGGTGCTGAAGATGAGTTTAAATTGGCATTTGAGAATTACAAAAAAGGACAGAATAAGGATGCAATTCTTTATGCTCAAAAATCTTTTGAAAGTACAATGAAGATTATATGTAAACGAAAGAAATTTGAATACGAAGAAAAATTTGATTCAAAAAAGCTGTTAGAAATATTGAGATTACAAGGTTTTTATCCTGAATATTTAAATAAACAATTAGTTCAACTTTCAGATTTGCTTTTATCAGGATTACCAAGATTACGAAATGAAGAAGCAGGCCATGGACAAGGCGAAGAAATTAGAAATGTAGAAAATAATTATGTTGAATATGCTATTCATTTGGCTGCGACAAATATTGTTTTCTTAGTTTCATTATTATAGAAATAAAAAAAGGAGAAAACTATGAATTACAATGAAATTGTAAATTTATGGCAACAAGGAAGAACTAAATGGTTCGATTATGAATTTGAGGTCGGGAAAATAGGAAACCTTATTTTTTCTTATTTTCAACATGAATTAGGTTTAGATGAAACTAATAAAAATGAAAAATACTTAAAAAAATTTCCAGAAAAAGATTCTAAAAGTGAAAAATTAGAAACAACTTTATATTCAGCTCCGGGATGTGTTGAACTAAAACAAAATGGTTGGGCTTCTTTTTGTATAAGATTACTTGTTGAAATCGATGAAAAAACTTGGCCAAAAAATTCATTTAGTTTTGTATTAAATATTAAGCGAATAGATACAGAATGGCTTGTTAAATTATTTCCGGAGGATGAATCTCCTGTCCAATTAAAAAAAATACCAGATTTATCACAAATTGACGATAAGGAAGAACGTCTCAAAATATTATATTCGGATCCTGGATTAGTTAAGTTATTTGAAAAATTTTGTGAAGCAATAAAATTTCAAACAATTGATAATCTAGATAACTGGTTAAAACAGGAGGATAAATAAGTATGAATAATTTACCACAAAGATGTACTTGTTGGAGTTATATTCATTTTGTTTTGGAAGATTTATATTTTCTCGCTGGAATAGCTGGTATAATTATCATTGTTATAACTGTTATAAATTATTGTAAACAACAAAAGGAATCATTAATTAAAGAATCAGATAAGACTCATGAACTTTCTATGCAATTCAGTAATCTTATCAAAAAATGGAAAGAACTGCAGGATAAATTAAAAGAAAATTTAAAAAACACAAATTGTAATTTATCGCAAACTGATAAATATCAAGATATTTTGAAATCAAAAAAAGAAAATTCAAGACAATTTTTTATTAATGAAAAAGAATTTTCAGATGCAAATATTTCATTAGATGAAATTAATTCATTTATTGATGAATTTGATAATTTTTCTAGAAAATATATCCTTAATTCCAACAAAGATGATTTTATTGATAAAGATAAATTTTTAGAAATATATTCGAATATCTTTTCATTTTCAGAAAACTTAAAGCATGAAAATGCAGATAAATTATTTAATCAATTTTCAAAAAAAGTTACAAAGGAAATTGATAAAATTATTCCAAAAGAGTAATACCATGTCCGAAAAATACAGCGTACACGACTACACAGTTGAACAAATTTTAAACTTCATCAAGTCTAACGAAATCGCTATTCCTGAAATTCAGCGGCCATTTGTTTGGAAGGGTAAACAAGTTCGCGATTTAGTGGATTCTCTTTATAAAGGTTATCCAACTGGATATATCATTATTTCTAAAAGCCCGGACCTTAAGCTTAAGGATGGAACAACTGCTGTTGGTAAGAAAATTATGATTGACGGTCAGCAGCGTGTTACTGCAATGATGACTGCTTTTAGTGGACTTGAAGTATTCAATGCAGATTTTGAAAAGAAACACATTGCTATTGCTTATAATCCTTTTGCGAAAAATGATGAAGAAAGTTTTGCAGTTCAGGACAATGCTATCTTAAAAGATAAAAAATGGATTCCTGATATTTCTGTAATCTTCCAGACTACTTTTGATTCTTTTTCTTTTGTTCAGGATTTTTGTGAGGCAAATCCAGAAATCACTCCAAAAGAATTTAATCAGCAGATTCAAAAGCTCTTTGACATCAAAAACCGTAAGCTTGGTGTAATTGAACTTTTTGATAAAGAACTTAGCATTGATGAAGTTACAGAAATCTTTATCCGTATAAACAGTCAGGGAACTAAGCTTAATCAGGCTGACTTTGCTATGAGTCGTATTGCTGCTAATGAAAAATATGGCGGAAATATGCTTCGTAAGGCTATCGACTATTTTAGTCATCTTGCTGTTGATCCAAAATGGTATCCTGAAATGACTAAGGATGAAGATTTTGCAAAGACTGATTATGCTTCAAAATTAAAGTGGCTCAAAGATGATAACGAAGATATTTATGACCCGGATTACAGCGATATGCTTCGTGTTGCATTCATGTCTCAATATCCTCGTGGAAAAATGAAAGACCTTGTAAGTCTTTTGCAGGGTCGTGATTTTGAAACAAAGGATTTTAAAGAATCTATTGCAGAAGAGACATTCAAAAATCTTTCTGTGGGTGTTCTTGATTTTATGAATGAATACAACTTTAAGCAGTTCATTCTTGCAATCAAAGATGCTGGTTTTATTTCAAAGAAACTGATTACATCGGGAATCACTTTAGACTTTGCTTATACTCTGTATTTACGACTTTTAAAAGATTCTTCTATTGATAAGACCAAAGTAAAGAATTATGTTCAGCGTTGGTATGCAATGAGTACTCTTACTGGCCGCTACATTTCTTCACCTGAATCTGCAATGGATCAGGATTTGCGCCGTATAAAAGAAAAAGGCTTTTTACCATGGCTTGATGAAGTAGAAAAAACTCTTGGCGACACTTTCTGGAATGTTGAACTTGTTCAGAATCTTGAAACATCATCTGTAAACAGCCCAGCTCTTTGTGTATTCTGGGCTGCATGTTGCCGTGATGGTAGCGATTCTTTATTTAATGAAGGTTCGAAGTTTTCAAATCTTATTACAACTATGGGCGATGTTCATCATATCTTCCCAAAACAGTATTTAATTAATAACGGAATTAAAGATAAATCAAAGTACAATCAGGTTGCAAACTTTACATATCTTGATACCACAACAAACATTGCCGTAAGCGATGATGAACCTTGCCAGTATTTCACAAAAGTCTGGAATCAGTGCGAAACAGGAAACTATGTAATTGGTAATTTGAAATCTGAAGAAGCAATCAGAAAGAATCTTGCAGATAACTGTATTCCTGTTGATATTAAGAATTGGACTTTTGAAAAATACGAAGAATTTTTGGCTGAACGAAGAAAACTTATGGCAGAAAAAATTCGTAAGTATTATGAAAAATTGTAAATCAGAAATAATACAGAACTAGTAAAAGCACTTATTGATTTAGGTAGTAATCTGTAATGCTCAGAAATCATTACGAGGTTCTGAAAAAGAGATTCAAAATGAAACGAAATGAAGTTATAAAAATTATTAACGAAACATACTCTGTAGACGCTGAATATCTTTGGGACGGCGAAACTCATGCCGTTTTCAGACATCCTGCCAGTAACAAATGGTTTGGAATCATCATGGAAGTAAAAAAGAAAAACCTTCATATTGCAGGTTTTGAAAACAGTGATGAAACTGAAGATGTTATGAATGTAAAGGCAGATCCAATTCTTATAGAAGACCTGCTTCATGAGGAAGCTTTTCTTCCAGCATATCATATGAGCAAAAAATATTGGGTGAGCATCAGACTTGAACTTGTTACAGAAGATGCACTTCGAAAACTTATAGATGAAAGCTGGAATCTTGTGAAACCTAAAATAAAAAAGAGAAGGT
>JAKSTJ010000077.1 GCA_024402635.1 Treponema sp.
AAAAACACATAACTTTCATTGATAAAGAACGTGCAGCAGCAGGGGAGCAGAAGTGTAAAATCCGACTTTCTAAACTGGCGGATTATTATGCTGAATTCAAAAATCTTAATACAAAGGAGGATTTAATAAATGGCTTTGACGAAAACCGCAGAGTATCAGCAGAAGCAAGAGCAAACATCGAAAGAATCAGATCTGGTTCAGGAATTGCAGCAGATAATAGCGGATCAGAAATCGAAGATATCGGCCCTGGAATCGAAGAACTCAAAAGCAGTACAGAAAATCAACGAACTGAATTCGATAATCTCCGACAAGGACAAGATAATCTCCGAGCAAAAGGAGTTGATCAGTCAGCAGCAATCGGACAGCTCGAACACGATAGAAAACAACGAGAAGCTGCTAGATCTGAACAAGGCCGCACCAATAACTCAACTGCAAGAAGCTCAGAAAAAGATTACGGCCCTTCAAGGTGATCTTGATAAAGAAAAGAAAAAGCCACCAAAGATTGAAACCAGGATTGTAACGGAATATGAACCAAAGTGCAGTTCGTGTGTTAAGGAAGAACATGAAAAGGCAATCCAGTTGTATGAAAATAAACATACTTTATATGAAAGCTGCATTGCAGCTGGAGGTCTTTATGCAATTGTTATGACAGTTTTCCAGGTAATCAATGCAGATGGATTTTTATTTTTCTGCAAGAAACTTGGAAAAGTGATAGGGGAGTTTTACATAAAAGCCTGGGACTATCTTTGTTCTATTGAGTTTAGTAGTGCTGCAGGAACAGTTACAGTTCAGGCTCTTTTTGGCTTGGTCATAGTAGCAATTACATTTGCGGTAATAGCCGGAATTGTGGCGTTGTATGTTGGTCCTGAATGGATGCGACATTGGGGAACTGTTGCAGAACTTGTTATAACTCTTGGAATAGTAATCAACTGGGACCGGCAGTTATGGGAATTATGGCATCATAATTTGCTTTTGGTTTGGTTATATTCCCAGATCATTTATTTTGTTGGAGCTTTCATAATCTGGAAGAAGTTCATTGATTATTAGACTGCTCTAGATTGCAATAGTTCGTATAAATGTACGGCTAAAAATCAAATAACGCTATTTAGGATGCTTAAAAATGGACCTCTCGACATTGAATATGCATCTATAAATAAATCTAAATTAAAGGAGCTTGTAATGAGCGTTTTTTCAAATGGCGGCTATGTGCCGGAAGGTATGGATTTTGGAGAGTGGGTTGAGTACTTGAATGGAATAGATGAGTACGAAGCTTTCCAGGATTATTTAGAATTTTTGGAAGAAGAAGAGGAAGAATATCCTGATGATCTTCTTATTCCTACTTTGAGTGATGAATCAATTGCATCACTTAAAACGGTGGCTGCAGGAGCATTTCAAGAAATTGAACGTTCCTTTGCAGATATGAGTACGGATCAGAAACTTTCAAATCTTGATGAATTGATGGATTTGAACAGAAAAAGATTGCTTTTTGATTACATAAAGCAAGATGATGAGTTTGGTTTTAATTTCATTTTTGAAGGCAGAGAAAATGCTTCTTTTGCAGAAAGTGGAAAAAGAGCTTTGACTTATACAAATCTGAAAAGAATCTATGATATGGATGAGTTTAATTCAAATGATCCTGAGTTAAAGAAATCCTTAGAATTCTATGATTCTGTAATTCATAATGAATCCTGGTGTGAAAAGCAGATGCAGCGAATTGATCAGTGGATGAATTGTGATGCAGGCTCAAGTCAGGCAGTTTATGCAAAATGCTTGAACAGAAGTTTTCAGGACCTGAGAGAAAGAATTGTTCAGGAGCCTGAAATAACGAAAACTAAGGTCCGTAAAGTTGATTATTCAATGGATCGTTAAATTTTAACTCTCTAAATCTGAAAAATTATGTATGGATATATGAATAAAATGGAAATAACGCAATCTGGAACAGTCTAGGTTGCGTTTTTTTTATTTATTTTTTTCCAACGATAACAAATGAACATTCATTTGGTTTTACATCAGTAATACGAATTTTTAAGTATGAAGACTCTCCAGATATTTCACCAGCCCAAGTATAAAATTTTAATCTAACAATATCATCTTTTTTTACATATAGGGAAACATCATCTTCTTTCATACCTAGGAGTTTAGAACTTCCTGCAGGTTGAGATGTTCTAAGAATCAATTCATAATATCCATCACCTGCAGGAGCAACTTTTAGACACTTACAACTGATATCTGTATATATTGAAAAAAATCCTTCTGGGTATAAGTTACCAATATAGTATTCGCCGTCTTCGGCTCTACTCATTACAGATGCTTTAGAACCAGGAGTGAATTTTTCATCAGCAAAACAAAATGAAGTTGCTAAAAAAATCACAGATAATAAAATAAATATTTTTTTCATGATGGTCTCCATAATAGAATCATGCGTTTTTGTACGAAGTATCAAAAACGCATGGAATAAATTCTGTCAAATTTATTCCATGGTATACCATGGAAGCTGGAAAAATATGGAGATTTTATAACTGTGTATAATAGTAATTCTGTCTACTAACCTAAATATTTAGGTTTTCTTATGTACTATTCTAGCGTTTTTGCCTGGGCATTTACAACAGTTTCATGAACAAAAATAATCTGTCCTTTCTTATTTTTATAGAAATCTGATTCCAGTCGTTTGAAATAACCTCTACGGAAATGTGGATTTACAATTCCGCCTGCAGATGGCTCCTGAAGATCCAGGACCTTTTCTGATGTGGCCAAACGATGGTTGTTTTCAGTTTTAATTCCATGAGGTGCTCCATCAGTAAGACAGTCCGGAAAGCAGCTTATGTAAGCAATCATATTTATTGCAAAATGAGCAATTTCATTTATTTCAGGATCTGTATAAACAATGGAATTCTTATTTTCATAATCAATGCTTGAAAGATGGAATTGTTCCATTCCATGTGCTACAAAAATTCGAAGCTCTTCATTTTCGTAAAGAGAATAACAGAAAACATAGCCCTGGCGTTCATCAGGAATGTGTAGACAGAATGCCAGATTTGAACCTTCTGAAAGATGCTGCATTTCATCATCTTCATTGACAATAACTCTTGAGCCGTTATCAGCAATGTATTTTTTGATTCCTGAAAGATCCTTAACTTCTGCTTGCTTCAAGAAGTTCTGCAGGTGTGCATCTGTCATATAAATATGGACCAGTTCGTGATGAACGTCTCTAACGAATAACTGAAAGGACGTTGCATCATCAATGCTTTGGGCATAGTTTTTCAGGAAAAAGTCTCTGAACTGTTCTGCAGGATGATCAGACAACTCCCCTGCTGCGGCCATTTCTCTGCAGAATCTGCGGAAGTTGTCATAGAAGATTCCGAATGTTTTACTGTATTCTTTGTGTTTTGCCATAATCTAATTTTAAGCTATATCAGCATAGTAAACATTGATAGCATTCATAACTGATGGAAAATCCATATCTTCAATACTTTCAACATCATCATTATCAAATCCAACACTGAGCACGTGTAAGAATCTTGAGAATTCGTAAATCTTTTCTACATTTTCACCATAATGTTCTAAAAGGTTCTCTTTTATTCTATCAGCTTTGGAAAGTAATAATAGTTTTTGGTAAGCAACATTTATTTCTTGTGTATGACCATTTGGGTGGGCATAGTTATAATGTTGAGTTGGAGTTAGAGCTATAAGATTTTCAAGATAATAACAGATTTCTGGATACATAGCTTTTGGGAAGATATGATGAATATGTATAGCTTGATCTCTTAAGTGAGCACTTTCTAAATGTTCTGTTTGGCCATTTCTATATTGATCATTAAATAAACGAAGAAATTTCTTTGCTTTATTAGACTGATATTCGTAGTACTGTTCATTAATTTGAATAGGATTTTCACTAGCATATTCTTTTCTTGTTATACCTTTAGGTTTATTAGCATAAATATCCCTAAAGTTATTTCGGTTATACATTAATACATCAAATGTAATCATATCTTTAGATACATGTCCGCCTTCCGTACCACAAGCATTGTAAAAATAAGCTAAAGGATTAATTACTTTGGTAAAGATTCGGCCACATTCCAAGTCTTTATTTATTGGAGTATATCTTTTTGTAAAATGATAAAAGTCATTTTTAACATTCAGATATAAAGATTGCATTCGATCTTTGTTACTTAAATATCTTTTTTGTTCTGAGAAATAGTTATTAAAACTCGAATACAAGCCACTGTCAGATAATACTTTTTCGATGTATCTGAATAGGAATTTCAAAGCATTTCGTTCACTGATAGCAATGTATTCCAATAATTCTAAATTATTAACTGTATAAACATTTTTATTGCCATCTTTGGTTTCATTTAAAACTTTAGAATATCCAAGCAGTTTTAAAGGTTGTCCAAAAAACTTATCATATTCATTTTTAGCTTTGTCTGTTGTTGGACTAGGTTTTTTAAATATAGCCATTGTATTATCAATAGCATAATCATTAAACCATATATCCTTTGTATAAAATGGTTGACCAGGATGTTCCATTACATAGTTATAAATACAATCGGCTTGAAACGAGAGAACGTCCGGTGTACATTTCTGATCAATCCATCTGCCGTTATGGGAAGTTCTAACGTCATAATCATTTTGAGATAAGAAATCAATAACTGCTTGTTCTGTAAGCATTTTTTTCTCCTTTTTTTATTTTAATAATCCATAAAAATATACGGAACAAGCATCTACATTAAGAGATCTTGTTTGATAGTTTCTTGCAATTTGATAAAAAGTTCTATATTCAGGTGTAGAAAAGAAGAATAATTGTTCATCAGAAATAGAACGATTTATCTTTGGAATAAGAATGGCAACAGAGCCATTTACTAAAACGCCTTTTGGTTTTCTCATGACTCTAGGTTTGTAAGTCATGTTTGGAGTTAAAAAAACATTATTATCGTTTAAATATTTGCTGACTGAAAATGAGTTGAGCACATCTTTATCTACAAAAGAATCATATCCAGGTATATCAATTAGATTTACTCCCAGATCATCTATATTTCTAGATTTTATAATTCTAATGGAAGATGAGTTTTTCTCTAAACTTGTATTTGAATTAGTTAATTGGCGATCCCGAAATACAGTGAAAACATTAAACTCTAATTTATCTGCAACCATATCAAAATTAGAATCTCTATAAATTAACCAATAAGGATATTTGTTATCAAAAATATAATCTTGTTTTTGAATAATCCTTTTATTCATTGTTGTTGAGATAATTTCTGTCTTACCAGGTTTTCCATTTGTATCAATGAAAGTACAAATAGTTTCAACAAGAACTCCTTTAAAACCTTGTTCTCCAAAATCCTGAATGCAATCAATTTTGTATTTAGAAAGGAGTTCCCTTGTGATTTTAAATTCTGGTGTGTTTAATAAATTCTTAGGAGTAATCATTGCAACATAGTTTGCTATTGAAACAGATTTCTCTAAGAAAAACTCAAAAAGATTTGTTGTATCTTTGTTTGTGTTGTTTTGTAGATATGGTTTAGCTATTTTTGCATCTACTTTTGTAAATGGAGGATTTCCTATAACTAAAAAATACTTCTTGGTGAATGTATGCAATAAAAAGTCATCACAAATGAAATTGAGGGTAATATTGTTTGGAATATCAATTTTTTCTAACAAAATTTTAACAATATCTAAAGAATTCTGATCAATATCACAAACATCAATTGTTACTGCTTGTTTGTCTTCATACTTTCTCATAAGTGGAGGGAGAAAATTTCCTATTCCAACAGATGGCTCCAATATATGAAGCTCTTCCAGGCTTGTATCTGGAAGTGAGGACATGATTTCATTTACGATGAACTTATTAGTAAAGTATGCAGAATTATTTTCTCTTTTACTGTTAGTCAATTCTGCAATTCTTGATAAGCAAGAAAAATCTAGATTTTCAGGATTTTTTTTTAGATATTCTTTAAGCCTGGGAACATCCTTTAAATTATTTTGTTCGATTGTTCTATTTATTTCTTGAGTATCAAAGTGTTGCTGATTTATGAAATTTTTTATATTGCAACCTATTTGGAAAAAGATATTTGTAGGAACTGCTTCGCCTATAGATTGTCTAATATTTATTTCTTCTTTTTTTAGAATAGCAGTCTTTTCTGCAAGTGAAAGACTGTTTAATTCTGAAAGATCTTTGTTGGTCCATCTAAAATCATCTGGAATGGTCATGATTTTCATAAGTTCTCTAATTGAAAAAACACGATCTTCACATGGATGAATTGTATTTTGACTTGCTAACTGATCGTTTCTTGTATGAATACAAGGAGCTACTTTATCCCAGTATTGGCGAGTATATTTGTCTCCATTTTTCTGTACGTTTTGAATGATTTTTCCATCAACGACTTGGTGAGGTCTTTTCATAGGATCTTCATTTTCAAAAGCTCCCTGCCCCTCTTTCAGATCATGAATCCATGGCCGCATTTTTTCATCATAGGTTCTGAATTGATGATAGAAATCTGTAGGACAGAATTCTCCCCATTCAAGTTTTGGCATATTTCCGATAATGTCTCTTAATGTTTTTTCTTCGACATATTTAGGAAACAGTTCAATAGGTGCTATATAATCTGCATATTTTTTTGAAACCCCAATAACTATGGTTCTTGTTCTAGAAGAATTACTTCCATAGTTTTTGAAGTTTAGAATTTTATGGGAAATAATATAATCCGATCCTAATTCTTCATAAATAACGGTCCCTATTTCTTTTATTGTTTTGTCTGGGGCAGTACATCCAGTTTTCATAAATGCAGCAACATTTTCGAAAATAAAAAAGTTAGGATGAATTTCATTTATAATTTTAATACTTTCAACGACAAGACTATTTCTGTTTATTTCTGTAGCTGACTTTTTATGATTTGCAACAGACATTCCCTGACATGGTGGAGTTGCAATAACAACATCCACATTTTTGAGTCCGTCTTTTTCCCATTTTTTTATCTCAGATAAAATAAGCTTCTTTGTTTCTTCTGTAGTTATGTCTCCACAGATATAACCAGATTCATATTTACACTTATTATTATTACGCTGAACATTTAATCTTCGTTCTATAAGTTCATTTGTTGCAATGCAATCAAACCCTGCTTTTTTGAATCCATAACAACCAACACCAGCAGAGCTAAATAAACTTATGTATGTAGGGTTTTCAATATTATTTTTCTTCATTATTTATCTCCTTTGGTAGATTCCGGCCAGTCTGCATTTACTTCACCGGTTCTATACCCTTTTGACTTCATGTATTCCATCAAGTTCAAAGGTGGTAGATCATGCTCTGCCCTTCTCTTATTTTTTTCTTCAAGCTTT
>JAKSTJ010000078.1 GCA_024402635.1 Treponema sp.
CCAACCCTAGAAGAACAACAGCGAATTGTAAATCGAATAGAAACACTGTTTGCAAAACTAGACCAGGCAAAAGAAAAAGCCCAGAATGTAGTAGACTCATTTGAAACCCGCAAAGCCTCAATATTGCATAAAGCCTTCAATAATCAATTGAAAATTGGCAATGGAGAATTGAAAGATGAAGATTGGGTGGAAACTACAATTGGTGAATGTGGAAATTGGTATGGTGGTGGGACACCTAATACAGCTGTAGAAGAATATTGGAAAGATGGGACTGTACTTTGGATCACGTCAAAAGATATGAAATCTGATTATATTGAAGATACTCAACTTCATGTAACACAAACTGGAATAGATAATTCTTCTGCAAAATTGATAAAAGAGCCTGCTGTATTGTTTGTAATGAGAAGTGGCATACTTAGAAGAACCTTTCCTGTTTGCATGGTTGAAAAGGAATTTACTGTGAATCAGGACTTAAAAGCATTAGTTCCTTTTGCCAATGTAAATTTAAAATTTTTATTTTATTATTGTAAAGCAGAGGAAAAAAAGATTCTTAACGAATGTATGAAAAGTGGAACAACTGTTGAAAGCATAAATGCACAATCATTGATGAACTTAAAAATTAAACTTCCACCTATCAATTATCAACTTTCAATTGTCAATTTCCTTGATGTTATTCTTGAAAAAGAAACCAAAGCAAAAGAATCAGCCGAAGTAGTTTTGGAACAGATAGATTTATTAAAAAAATCAATTCTAGCCCGCGCGTTTAGAGGGGAGTTGTAGAAAATGATATTTAAACTTTTTACCCAACGAAATGAACCAGAAAAACAATTTGATGTTTATGAATATGAAGTGTTACCTGAACCTTTTATAAATCAATCATTTTATATTATCTATGATTTTATACAACTATACAAATATGACTCTCATATCAGAGAAGAAAAAATATGGAATGATATATATGATATATTCATAAGACAAATAGGTGTTATAGGACTTGATGGTTATTACATAAATGATTCGTATGAACCAAGAATAGAAAATTATTATAGAACACATAATGGCAATGATTTACTAAATCTTATAGATTTAATTTTTATTTATTTTGATAAATATCTCAGACATAATCCTCCTTCAGGGCATTATAATATTTCAAAGATATTGGATTCCTCTATAAATGAATTAAATTGTAGGTTTAAGCAATATGGATTGGGATATGAATTTATTAATGGTGAATTAATTAAGAAAACTAATGAAATAATTCATTCAGAAGTAATAAAGCCCTCATTAAAACTTCTTCATGATGAGAAATTCAAAGGTGCAGAAGAAGAATTTAAATTGGCCTTTGAAAATTATCAGAATGGCAATAATAAAGATGCCATCCTATATGCCCAAAAATCGTTTGAAAGCGCATTGAAAACTATATGTAAGCGTAAGAAATTTGAATATGATGAAAAGAATGATGCAAAAAAATTATTAGAAATTTTGCGTTTGCAAGGATTTTATCCTAAATACCTGAATAGACAACTAGTTCAGTTGTCAGATCTCTTACTTTCAGGTTTACCAAAATTACGAAATGAAGAAGCCGGTCATGTGCAAGGTGAGGAAATTAGAAATGTTGAAAACAATTATGTTGAATATGCTATTCATTTAGCAGCTACAAATATTGTTTTCTTGGTTTCTTTATTATAAAACAAGGGGCTATTAAAAATATGAAAAGTTTTTATACCGAAGGAATAAAGAATTTTTGTGAATCTCTTTTCTCCAATACAGAAGTCACTGTTTCTGGACATAGAATTAATACTCTTGATTCTGGAATTGTAGCAAATCTATCTTTATGTTGTTGTACTTCAAGATGTAATGCTAATTTAGCAGTTCTTTATATTAAAAAAGATGAAGAACAATGTTTTCTTGTGACAATTCAAAGAATTTATTTTTCATTTTCAAAAAAGGAAAAAAAATTATTGAAAGCTATAACTGAAACGATAAATAAATCCGGATTTGATTGGAATTTATCAAGAAGTGAAAAAACAGTCCAAGGGTTACTATCAAAAATTGCAATTCCATATGCGATAATTTCAAAGTTTCTTAGAGGTTCAGGAGCTCCCACAATTGATACTGTAAATAAAATTTTACTTCTTAGTGAAGATTTAACAAATAAGAAATATGAAGGAGATAAATGCACTTCAGGAATTATATATACATCACAAATTAAAGAAGCGATAACTATATTAAACAGTCAAAATGATTATCAATATAATAAATTTGATACTCCTATCCAACTTAATGACGATTTCTTTGAAAAACCAGCCTCATATCGATACATAGACGGAAAAAATAATTTTTATTTAGTTGATAATTCATCTAAAGTATATGGTATTGTTAGGATTACTAATCCTGCTTGTTATTCATTAATTGATAGATTATCAAGTAAACACATTTCACCATTAATTGAATTATTAACAGGAAGACCTTGGGTTGTTTATAATGGAATAAATGATGATGTTTGTTTATATAAAAAAGGAAATTATTTTATAAATCGTAAGAATAACAAATGGTATTATTTTGATTATGATAATTTTGAATTATTACTATCTGAATTTGGGATTTCTCAAAATATTATTCCAATAATTATTTCTACATGTCTATCACTTTCAAATCTTCATAAAGGATCTCTTTTTCTTTTTCCATTTGATTCAAAAAATCTTCCAAATAGAACAGGAGTAATTGACAAAACAGTAACTGCAAATAGTATAAAAAAGTTATTTAATAAAATGCAAATTAATGAATTATATAATAGTAATATTCTTCTAAATTTATTATCTTCTGACGGATTATCTATTTTCTCAAGAACAGGTTCTTTAATTGATTCAGGCATTATTATTGATCTTTCATCCGTTAATACTAATTCTATTAGTACTAATTTAGATAAATATATTAATAATAAACCTTCTATAAATACTATATATGGAGGGGGAAGAACTCAATCTGCATTAGTTACAAGTCAGTATGGCTTATGTATAAAAGTCTCTGAAGATGGTCCTATATCAGTTTTTTATAAAAAACATTGTATTTATAAATACTATTAAAGGAAGTGCTCTATGTCCGAAAAATACAGTGTACACGACTACACAGTCGAACAAATTTTAAACTTCATCAAATCTAACGAAATCGCTATTCCTGAAATTCAGCGTCCTTTTGTTTGGAAGGGGAAACAGGTTCGCGATTTAGTGGATTCTCTTTATAAAGGTTATCCAACTGGGTACATCATTGTTTCTAAAAGCCCAGACCTTAAGCTCAAGGATGGAACAACTGCTGTTGGTAAGAAAATTATGATTGATGGTCAGCAGCGTGTTACTGCAATGATGACTGCTTTTAGTGGACTTGAAGTATTCAATGCAGATTTTGAAAAGAAACACATTGCTATTGCTTATAATCCTTTTGCGAAAAATGATGAAGAAAGTTTTGCAGTTCAGGACAATGCTATCTTAAAAGATAAAAAATGGATTCCTGATATTTCTGTAATCTTCCAGACTACTTTTGATTCTTTTTCTTTTGTTCAGGATTTTTGTGAGGCAAATCCAGAAATCACTCCAAAAGAATTTAATCAGCAGATTCAAAAGCTCTTTGACATCAAAAACCGTAAGCTTGGTGTAATTGAACTTTTTGATAAAGAACTTAGCATTGATGAAGTTACAGAAATCTTTATCCGTATAAACAGTCAGGGAACTAAGCTTAATCAGGCTGACTTTGCTATGAGTCGTATTGCTGCTAATGAAAAATATGGCGGAAATATGCTTCGTAAGGCTATCGACTATTTTAGTCATCTTGCTGTTGATCCAAAATGGTATCCTGAAATGACTAAGGATGAAGATTTTGCAAAGACTGATTATGCTTCAAAATTAAAGTGGCTCAAAGATGATAACGAAGATATTTATGACCCGGATTACAGCGATATGCTTCGTGTTGCATTCATGTCTCAATATCCTCGTGGAAAAATGAAAGACCTTGTAAGTCTTTTGCAGGGTCGTGATTTTGAAACAAAGGATTTTAAAGAATCTATTGCAGAAGAGACATTCAAAAATCTTTCTGTGGGTGTTCTTGATTTTATGAATGAATACAACTTTAAGCAGTTCATTCTTGCAATCAAAGATGCTGGTTTTATTTCAAAGAAACTGATTACATCGGGAATCACTTTGGACTTTGCTTATACTCTGTATTTACGACTTTTAAAAGATTCTTCTATTGACAAGACCAAAGTAAAGAATTATGTTCAGCGCTGGTATGCAATGAGTACTCTTACCGGTCGGTATATTTCATCTCCTGAATCTGCAATGGATCAGGATTTACGCCGTATAAAAGAAAAAGGCTTTTTACCTTGGCTTGACGAAGTAGAAAAAACTCTTGGTGATACTTTCTGGAATGTTGAACTTGTTCAGAATCTTGAAACTTCATCTGTAAACAGCCCAGCTCTTTGTGTATTCTGGGCAGCATGTTGCCGTGATGGTAGCGATTCTTTGTTTAATGAAGGTTCAAAATTTGCAAATCTTATTACTACAATGGGTGATGTACACCACATTTTCCCTAAACAGTATTTAATCGATAACGGAGTAAAAGATAAAGCAAAATACAATCAGGTTGCAAACTTTACATATCTTGATACCACAACAAACATTGCCGTAAGCGATGACGAACCATGCCAGTATTTCTCAAAAGTCTGGAATCAGTGCGAAACAGGAAACTATGTAATTGGTAATTTGAAATCTGAAGAAGCAATCAGAAAGAATCTTGCGGATAACTGTATTCCTGTTGAGATTAAGAATTGGACTTTTGAAAAATACGAAGAATTCTTAAATGCACGTCGTAAATTAATGGCAACTAAAATAAAAGCTTATTATGAGAAATTGTAAAAAGGATATAACATGCCAAAATCCCAGAACCCATTCGCCCTAGACTTCGACACCTATATCCTCCAATCAGAACCTTCAAAACAAGAGAAGGGCAAACTCTGGCAGACAGCCATCGGTTTGCAGCAGGTAGATGGACTTACTCCATCAAAATATCTTTACGAAACTGCAAAACGCAATATTGATGGTGACATCACAATTGAAGAAGCAAAGAAACTTATTGATTCATATTATGAATCTAAAATTGGCCGAGAAGAAATAAACGAAGATGAAAAAGAGGCTGACCAGGTATCTGCAAATATCACAGAGATTCTTGCTGAAAATACATTCAGTTTTACCCCCGATTTACTTCTTTCAATTCATAAGCGTTTATTTACTGGTGTTTTCTATAAGGTTAAAGCCGGAAGTTTTAGAGACTACAATATTTCCAAAAAGGAATGGGTTTTAGACGGTGAATCAGTTCTTTATGCAAATGCTGATATGATTCGCCAGACTTTGGATTATGACTTTGCACAGGAAAAAGCTTTTGATTATTCAACTCTCTCCACTGATGAGAAAGTAAACCATTTGGCAAGATTCATTGCAAACATCTGGCAGATCCATCCTTTTGGGGAAGGCAATACTCGTACAACTGCAGTATTCGCAATAAAATATCTGAACTCTCTTGGCTTCAAAGTAAATAACGAGCCGTTTGAAAAGAACAGCTGGTATTTCAGAAACAGTCTTGTTCGTGCAAATTATACAAATATGACCAAAGGTATTTATATGAATACCGAATACCTAGAGAAGTTCTTCCGTAATCTGCTGCTTGGTGAGGCGAATGAGCTTAAAAATAGGTATGTGCATATTAGATACAGTGACAATGTAGAGAAGGTTAATCCTCCAAAAGTCACAGTAAACGTCACTGTAAAACTCACTGCAAATCAGAAATCTATTGTTAATTTAGTAAAAGAGAATCCGCTCCTTTTACAGGAAGAAATTGCAGAAAAACTTGGTTTAGCCCGAGAAACAGTTAATCGAAATATGACAAAACTTCAAAAAATGGAAGTTTTAAAACGAATTGGTGCCGATAAAAACGGACACTGGGAAGTCCTTATCAAATTTTGAATTATGAAAATATAAGGAGTGAAAAATCCATATTGGAATCAGCAACTATAAAATCAAAAGATGCTGATGTTTACCCTTATTCTGGAGAGGCATTCTGGGAGTCACAAAAATGATAAACGAGCTAATACACGAATTTCTAAATAAAATTAATACTATAAAAGATGATATTTACAATGAATTCTCATTACAGCATGAATTAGGTATATTTTTGCGAGAAAAACTTACAGACTATAAAGTCCAATTTGAAAGAAATGTTTCTTTTTTTGATGGTTTTGAAAATAAGGACTTTATAAAAAAAGAGATGGATATTGTCATTTATAAAACAGATTTAAGTGAAAAATATGCAATTGAATTGAAATTCCCTAAGAATGGACAATATCCAGAAACAATGTTTTCTTTTCTAAAGGATATAAACTTCATGGAACAAGTAAAAAATAATCTTTTATTTACAAATACATTTGTTTTAACATTGGTTACAGATAAAAACTTTTATGAAGGTTCATATCCAAGTGTTATTTACGAATATTTCAGAGGTGGGAAAAAAAATAAAATTATAAATGGAGAAATCCAAAAGCCAACAGGGAAAAAAGATGAAATGATCAATATTGCAGGAAACTACTGTATTGAATGGAAAAAAACACAAACAGATTTTGTCTATTATATGTTATCTATCTAATTATATAGAAGAAGGTGAAAATGGAAACAGAACAAAGAGAACTAAAAATCCACGGAATCTACCGTCACTTTAAGAACAAATATTACATCGTAGAAGATGTTGCTTATCATTCAGAAACCAAAGAAGAATACGTTGTTTATCGCCGTCTTTATGATGACAATTCTCTCTGGATTCGTGAGAAGCAGATGTTTTTAAGTGAAGTAGACCACGAAAAATATCCAGACGTAAAACAGCGTTGGCGTTTTGAACTTGTAGAAGAACTTAAAGAGTTGGGAAGCAATTTATAATGTCCATGAAAAAATCACTCCTAACAATCCTGACATTCTGCCTCTTCTCATTTTCCGCATGTGCTCAATCAACAAAAACAGCAGGTGAAAAAACTATGGGAACAACTATAAACTTAACTGTAAACGGCGTAACAAAAACAGCAACACTGGTCGATAATGTTGCAACAAAAGATCTTCTTGAACTTCTTTCAAAAGGTAATATAATTG
>JAKSTJ010000079.1 GCA_024402635.1 Treponema sp.
AAATCTAGTAGGTTTTTCGTTCTTGTTTTTATTTGGTTATAGGAAATCTGTTTAAAAAAATAAAATCCAGCTCACGCTGGATTTTATTGGGCCATACGAACTTCGTTCGTTTGTCCTAGCGGAAGTGATTAAAGTCAATTTTCTCACTTCGTTGCGAAAATTGTGGGCCATCGAAGATTTGAACTTCGTACCAAAAGATTATGAGTCTTCTGCTCTAACCGAGTGAGCTAATGGCCCGGTAATTTTTTGTGCAGCAAAAAATTGCCACATTAAAAAATTTCATCTTAGCCAAACGACGTTTATCGTCGTTTGACAAAAAATGTACCAAAAAGTACGGTTTTAAAAATAACATTTTCAAGATTTTTGGTCAACGGTAGTTTTTTATGTACTTCTACAGTTGATGCAGTTATGTCCAGTTTTGGGGCCAGTGTAAATGCCCGCTGCCAAAAGGAAAATAAACTCCCACAATTTTTAGTGTATTTTCATGTGATAAATGTAGTGGTGGATTGTAAAGATAAAGATAAAGTTCTGTTAAGTTTAAGTTAAATATACCCATGCACCAATCACGTCAGTCTTTAAAATTTGTTTACAGGGCGTATTTTTCTTGTTTATAAAAATATATTCAACTAAAATTAAAATTATGAACAAAGAATGGTCTGATCAGAATAAACAAATGCAAAAATTTATCAGCAAGCAGCAGACTTTTGATGACGGTATAAAATTGCTTCTTGAACTGAGAGAAAATCTTTTTTTTCAGATTACGCAGATTGTAAACGACTATCCCGTAGAGGTGTTTTGGAAAATGCCTTATAAGAACGCGAAAGGATACCACAATTTAACTCTTGCTTTTTCTATATGGCACATTTTTAGAATTGAGGATATTGTTGTTCATTCATTGATTCTCAACGATAAACAGATATTTTTCAGTGGTGATTGGCAGGAGAAAATAGGAAGTAAAATCATTACTACTGGCAACGAGTTGCAATCTGATGAAGTTGAAGCTTTTTCAAAAGTATTGAATGTGAATGCTCTTTACGAATATGCGGGGGCAGTAAAAATCAGCACGGATGCGTTTTTAAAACAGCTTAAATATACTGAACTAAAACGAATTTTTGGCGAAGAAGATAAAAGACGCCTCTTTGAAAACGGTTCCATTTCCCATGACGAAGAGGCTGTATGGCTTATTGATTATTGGTGCAATAAAAATATTACCGGACTTATAAAAATGCCATTAAGCCGGCACTGGATTATGCATATTGAAGCCATGCAAAGAATTAAAAATAAGCTTTGAAAAATGCGGAGAAAACAGCGTAATCCTGCAACAACGACTTTTCCTTCAGCATAAGTTGTTGTATATGGCTTTGTATCTTGAATTTTAATATATTTGTTTGCAGCAATAATTTCCTGACCTTCATCACTTACAATATAATTCACAAAATCCTGAGCAACTGGGGACAGACCTTCTTTTACAGCAATATTAAAAGGACGGCTGATTTTATAAGAACCATTATTGATGTTTGCTACAGTTGCTTCAGCGCCATCAATTTTTACTGCTTTTACACTGTCGTTCAAAGAACCTAAAGAGACATAACCAATTGCATAACGGTCTCCGGCAACACTTGTAAGCATTACAGCAGTTGAATTAGTTATAGCTGCTTCATCAGTTGTGTAGTCTACTTTTTTGCCATTATCATCTTTTTTTTCTACGCCAAACAATTCAATAAAGGCTCCACGAGTACCACTACCTTCTTCACGGCTGATAACTGTAATTTCTTTTTTGTTGTTAAATTTGTTTACTGTACATGCAGACAAAGTAGAGATAATAAGAATTGTCCCTATAATCATTTTCCGTAATTTGATTTTCATAATAAAAACTCCTTAAAAAAACAGATTATTTATTCTGCCTTTTTCGTATTAGATGCTTCAAATCTAAAAGAGTTTAGTTAAATTATAGCAAAGGAAATGTAAAGTAATTGTAAAAACTGGAACTAAAATAAACGATAATATTTAAGCATTCTAAATTTTTATAAACTGTTATATAATGTAATGCTAAGGAAAAATACACATATATGAAAGTAAGATTTAGTGTTCGTGGTAAAATTTTAACTTTAATTATTATTATTGTTACTCTTGTAAATCTCGGTGTTGGTATTGTTTCTATAAAAACTGCCTCAAACGGTTTTGAAAACACAACCAGAGAAACAATGAGTGTTGTATCTTCTGGTGTTGCTACTCAAGTAAACGATTTAATTGAAAAAGAATTTAATATGCTGGAAGGCTTTGCTAAACTTGAATATTTAATTTCAGATGAACCCGAATTGGCAGAAAAAATTAATTTTCTTGATCCTATAAAAAATATCAATCCAGAAAAATACAGCAGCATTGGTTATTGTGATGCAGCAGGAAATTCTATGATTGGTCCTATGGTTAGAAATTTCTCTCAGCAGGAACTTTACGTTGCTTTGCAGAGTTCTGACCGATACGTTTCTGATCCTTCCCCAAGTACTTTTACAGATGGCTATTTAATGTATTATTCGGTTCCTGTAAAGAAAAATGGAAAATTTGATGGTGCTGTTATGGCTGTTGTTCAGGGAAATTATCTTGATCATATTGCCGCTACCCTTGATATTGGAGAAGGTTATCATCCAAAAATCATCAATACAAAAACAAAACAGGTTATTGGTGAAGTTTTACCAGAAGGCCAGACAGAAGGAACTAAAATCGAAGATGTTGATGAAAACTCTGAACTTGGAAAAGTTTACAAAAGAGTTCTGGCAGGTGAATCAAATTATGCCATTTACACAGATCCATTTACTGGTGAAAAAAATGATTGCTTCTTTTGAACCTGTTAAAAATGATGCTGTTAATTGGGCCGTTTTCTGTGCTGCACCTTATGATTTTTATTGTGGCGGAATGCATAAAATTCACAACAATATTATTATCTCTCTGATAGTTGGAATTTTAATTGCCGTAGTTTTAGGTTTCTTACTTATCAAAATGATTGTAGGTCCTCTTATTCACGTAAAAAATAATATGGCAGCTATTGCAATTGGTAATGCTGATCTTACACAGCGTATTCAGCAGACAACTTATGATGAAATTGGACAACTGGTAAACGGATTTAATAATTTTACTGGAAAAATGCAGAATATTGTTCAGGAAATTCAAAAAACCAATTCTTCTTTAAGTGAAGCTGGTGAACATCTTGATTCCAGTACAGACGAAACCCGTAATTCTATTACTCAGATTATTGAAAAAATTACAGAAGTTAATGGACAGGTTAATGAACAGTACAATTCTGTTACAGAAACAGCTGGTGCAGTAAATCAAATTGCAAGCAACATTGAATCTCTTGAACGAATGATTCAAAATCAGACTAACAGTGTTGTTCAGGCTAGTTCTGCAGTTGAAGAAATGATTGGAAACATCAATTCTGTAAATGATTCTGTTGAACGTATGGCAAATTCTTTTGAAGGTCTTATTTCAAATGCAAAACAAGGTTCTTCAATTCAGAATGATGTAAACTCCCGTATTTCTCAGATTAAATCTCAAAGTGAAACTTTACAGGAAGCAAACATTGCTATTGCATCTATTGCAGAACAAACAAACCTTCTTGCAATGAACGCCGCAATTGAAGCTGCTCACGCTGGTGAAGCCGGAAAAGGATTCTCTGTTGTTGCCGATGAAATTCGTAAACTTTCAGAAACTTCAACTGAACAGTCTAAGACAATTGGTGATCAGCTTACTGATATTCAGAATTCTATTACAGAAGTTGTAGAAGCATGTATAAAATCAAGTTCAGCCTTTGAATCTGTTAGCAGTGGTATTTCAGCAACTGATGAAGTTGTACGACAGATTAAAGATGCTATGAGAGAACAAACTGAAGGTTCTAAGCAAATCAGCGAATCACTTCACTCTATGAACGATTCTACTGCTGAAGTTAGAATTTCAAGTCACGAAATGTCTGAAGGAAACCGTCAGATTCTTGAAGAAGTTCGTCATCTTCAGGCTACAACCGGTATTATTAAAGATTCAATGATCGAAATGAATAACAGTGCTAAAAAAATTGATGAAACTGGTTCAACTCTTACTGAAATTTCAAATAAAGTTCGAGATTCAATTAATGATATTTCTGAACAGGTTGGTCAATTTAAAGTTTAATCTTATATAATAAATAAAAAAAGCTGCCAGAATTATGAAGTACAATTTCAACTTCCTTCAACTGGCAGCTTTTTTTGTTTAACCTGATTTTTTATTTAATATTAAAACTTTCTACATCGTTATAATCATACAGAATCAGGAACAAATCTCCATAAGGGGAATTATTATAATTATATCTTAGTTTAAAGCATAAATCATAATAGGTACCATCAACAACTTGCTGATTTATATGGTCTTTGAAATTAAAGTTTATGTTTGCAGAAGCTCCAAGATAATTCCATGAAATATAATTCCAACTCCATTCTTTTCCTGGAATTGTAGTTCTTTTACTTTCAAGTTCAAGTAAATAATATTCGTTCCAGTTGTTATCTTCTCTTGTAGAAACTCCATTTCCAACCTGAATAACTGGTTCAGTCTTCCATTTAAGAAGATTATCTTTAATATAATATTCAGGACTGTTTATTAACTTAAATTCTCCTAGTCCGGATTCTGCTTTAATAGTCAGCTTATTAGAGGTTTTAAGATGACCGTAACCTTCATTTGCATATGAAACTTCAACTTCATAAGTTTTACCTGGTTCTGTAAATGGATAAGCCCAGAGTTTTAGATATTTGTTGTATTTATTTCCGTCTGCAGAATCAGAGCCAACTTCTTTTCCATTTATTTTAAATGTTCTTCGGTAATGATTATCTGGAAGATTTGCTATACCAATTTTTATTCCTTTATAAGAGGAATCTTTAATTTCATAAATTGTAAGTCCAGAAAAATCTGCTACATAAACCCAGGAAGCATAAACAGTAAAGTCTGGTTCACCATCATATCGGTCTTTGTAATCGGTTCCATTTTTTGTTTTTGTCCAGCCAATAAATTCATAACCTGGACGAGTTGGTGTTCCAATCATTGCATCAAAGCCTGGATTAATACCATTGTAAGTTTTATTTACAACTCCCGATTCTCCGTTTAAGGTGCCTCCATTTAAATCAAACTTAAGAGTCATTTCATTATCAGAAAGCCAGTAACGGAAATTAAGACTTACCTGTTCATAAATATTATCATAATCTTGTGTAAGATAATGTTTATGTTCTTTCCAGCAACCATCGTCATTAATACTTGTTGCACCAATCCAACCGGCAAGATCTGAAGAATAAACATATGGTTGTACCTGATTATGCCATTTATTCCATAAATCAAAACAATTATTCTTATTCCAAGGAGAATCAGAAGCTTGTGAAGAAACTTCCAGTAAAGCTTTTCTCATTTTTTCTGCATATTCAGGAACTTCCAGAAGTCTGTCTAAAAGTGGACGGTCATTTCCGTTTCCCCATTCAAAAGGATTTGTATAAACTTTATCGCCTGTAATAGAAGCACCAAGAGTATTATCATAATCAAAAGGAATGAAGTAACACTTGCCGCTTCCACCAGAACCATTATCAAAATATAGATAATAGTTGTTGGCATTTCCCCAGTAATCATCATCCATTCCAACAAGAATATTTACTGCATAAGATTTAATAAAGAAATCTACATCAAACCATTTTTCATAGAAATCTTTACGAGCCTGAATACCATATTCTGTATGTTTATCATAATTTGAAAGACTGTTTAATTCTGAAATAAATCCCTGGAATTTTGATGCGGCTATATCAATGTTTGCTTTATTTGTTTTTAAATCATAACATGGATTGTACCATTTCCAAGTCCATTGAGATTTTGGCTTATCTGTATTGAAAATCTCTATCTCTTCACAACCAAAGTTATTGGGATTATTACTTCTGACAGAAAGATCACCACCTGAACATTTCCATAAATCTCCATCATTATTTTTCCAGGCTGTTGGAGCAGTATTATTATTTTTTTTACTCATTCGGCCTTTTAAGGACTGTTTGTTAACTTCTTCAAACATTTCGTAAACGCCGTAATCAATTTCAGTTGTATTACATTCAGAAATGTCTAAAATAACTCCACCTTTTGGACCAACATCTTCAATTATATTAATATAAACTTTTGTCTGACTTGCACGTGGAGCAGTCCAGATTCCATATTGATGAAAAAGGTTATAACAGAAGATTTCTTTAGAAAAGAGACCATCTGGTCGTTTTAAGGCTACCCCTTTCATACAATCTGCCATTTTTCTGTCATCACCGCTTAATGGTTCAAAATCAACCTTAAAATGACTCTGGCGGTAATCATCATCAGGACAAGTAGTTGAATAAGCATGATAATATCCCCATTCTTTATCATCCCAAGAATAATTAGGTTTTTCATGTCCGGTTTCATCCTTTGGAAAATCTTTACCTTGAGGTCGATAGCGACTTGTATTTCCACGAAGTCTGAGTCCTACAGTGTTTAATTTCCACTTTAGACCATCCTTTTCGTATTCATAACTTTCTGCAATTACATTATTTTCGTTTTTATAGAAATAATCGTAATAAGAAAGCATTTTGTTCCATTCGCTACGACGAACTGTAATTGTTGTAAAACCTACTGAATTAGTATTGAAAATAAAATTCTGAGACACAGAAGTTGTAGAACTTATAGATGGATTTATATCATCAGATTTTGAAGCATGAGGAACAGTAGGTGAAGTTGTATTTGCATTCATTTTACAACCTGCAAAAACTGCAAAAACTAAAATACAAAAAATTAAAGTCTTCTTCATAAAATTCATAAGTACCTCGCTTATATAAATTCATTATACCCTAAGATTTTGATAAAAGAAAATTTTATCATTTATAAAGTGTCGCTTTTCTCGCGACCATTTTCGAAGCCAGAATCTTTATAATTAAAATATAAAATCAAACAAAGAAGGAGTGAAAGATAATTATGAAAGAAGGATTAACTGAAATTGTTTTTATTTTAGACGAAAGTGGTTCTATGAGTGGACTTGAAGCAGATACAATCGGCGGATACAACAGTTTTATTGAAAAACAGAAAAAAGAATCTGGTGAAGCCCTTGTTTCTACAGTTCTTTTTGCAAACGA
>JAKSTJ010000008.1 GCA_024402635.1 Treponema sp.
TTTTTTATTTTTTCATCTGTTGCACTTGCAATTACAATCTACCGCCTTCCCCTCGCTGCAGCCAGCCCGCTGTCTTCCGCTACCCCTTCCAACGGGCTTCAAACGCCAGCCCGTAACCCCCGGCTTTAACGTCCTTAATTTCACCATACAATTTTTTTTCACTTGCCGATTGTTCTGTTCCGTTCAGCAAATTGTTCTTCAATTTTACTCTGTCCCTAACGTCACCAATCGATTCATTTTATAACTGCACATTATTCTGTGACGTTTAATAGTTTTGTTCCAAAACTATGTGGCAAATTGTTCTTCAATTTTACTCTGTCCCATTTGTCACAAATTCTTCATTCTTAATTCTTCATTTTTAATTTTTAATTTTAATTCTTCCCTTGAGTATTTATCTTAACTCAGATAGAATGAAATTCACTATTTCTTCTATACCAAAGGTGAATATTATGACAGATATCGAAATTGCTCAAAAAAACGTAATGATTCCTATTACGGATGTTGCTTCTAAAATTGGCATTCAGGCAGATCAGCTTGAATTGTACGGTCCTTATAAGGCAAAACTTTCTTTTAATGAACTTAAAACCCTTCAGCAAAAAGCCTCTAAAAATCCTGGAAAATTGATTCTTGTTACAGCAGTCACACCAACACCTGCTGGCGAAGGAAAATCTACTGTTTCCATTGGTCTTGCTGACGGATTAAATAAAATTGGCAAAAAAACTGTTGTTGCTCTTAGAGAACCATCTTTAGGCCCTTGTTTTGGTGTTAAAGGTGGAGCTTGTGGCGGCGGTTATGCACAGATTGTTCCTATGGAGGAAATCAATCTTCATTTTACTGGTGACCTTCACGCTATTTCAATTGCAAATAATCTTATTGCAGCTCTTATTGATAATCATATTCAGCAAGGCAATGTTTTAAATATTGATCCACGAACTATTTCATGGAAACGTTGTGTTGATTTAAACGATCGTGCCCTCAGAAATATTATAATTGGTCTTGGTGGCCGTATGCAGGGTGTTCCTCGTGAAGATCATTTTACAATTGCTGTTGCTTCTGAAATTATGGCTATTGTTTGTCTTTCAAAAACTATTTCAGATCTTAAACAACGTTTGAATAATATTGTAATTGGTCAAAATTACGACAAGCAAAATATAACATTTGGTCAGCTTAAATGTACTGGTGCAATTGCCGCATTATTAAAAGATGTAATTAAACCTAATATGGTTCAAACTCTGGAAAAAAATCCTGCTTTTGTTCATGGCGGTCCATTTGCCAATATCGCTCACGGATGTAATTCTGTAAATGCAACAATTTGTGCTCTTGCTACTGGTGATTATGTTGTTACTGAAGCTGGTTTTGCTGCGGATTTAGGTGCAGAAAAATTCCTTGATATTAAATGCAGAAATGCAGGATTAAAACCAAATGCTGTTGTAATTGTAGCAACTATCAGAGCGCTCAAAATGCATGGTGGAGTTGCAAAAGCAGATTTAAGCAAGCCAGATTGTGCTGCTTTGGAAAAAGGTTTTGCTAACCTTAAAACTCATATTGAAAATATTGCCAAATTTGGTTTACCAGCTGTTGTTGCTGTTAATAAATTCATTACTGATACTGATGAAGAAATTGCTCTTTTACAGAAATTGTGTGAATCTGTTGGTTCTAAAGCAGTTCTTAGCGAAGGCTGGGGAAAAGGTGGCGAAGGTACTATAGAACTTGCAAAAGCTGTAGCTGAAATTGCAGACAGTGGTAAAGCTGATTTTAAACCTCTTTATGAACTTGAACTTCCACTGGCAGATAAAATCAAGAAAATTGCTACAGAAATTTACCGTGCAAAAGATGTAGACATTGATCCTGCCGCTCTTAAAAAGCTTAAAACTTTCGAAGAAAACGGTTACGGTAATCTTCCTGTATGTATTGCAAAAACTCAGAATTCAATTTCTCACGACCCAAAACTTATTGGTGCACCAGAAGGTTTTACATTCCCAGTTCGTGATGTACAGCTTTATGCAGGTGCAGGTTTTGTAGTTGCTCTTGCAGGCGATATTATGACAATGCCAGGTTTACCAAAAGCACCTGCCGCATTAGATATTGATGTAGATGATGATGGAATAATTACCGGCTTGTTCTAATCAATAATTTTATAAAAAAGAAAAAAGCGTAGAGGAAAATTTTATAAGTTTCTTCTACGCTTTTTTTATTAGTTCAACTTTTCGCCAAGTTTCTTTTTAAGTTCTTCAATTTCCGCTGAAAGTTCCAAAGTTCTTTGATTTTGTCTTACAACTCTCTGGGCTAAAAGTTTTGAAAGGAAAATACCATAATGTGGATCTTTTCTAATAAGATTTAAGAAACTTACTTTTGGAATTCTGATTAATTTTCCATCACCGGCAGACATAATTGTGGCAGAACGTCTGTCGTCTAAAAGGAATGCCATTTCTCCAATAAACATGTCATTTGGTGTAAGCACAGAAATTAATTTTCCATCGGCATAAACTCCATAACGACCAGAAACAATAAAGTATAAATCGTTGGAAGGTTCATTCTGCTGACAAACAATCTGTCTTGGTTCATAAGAAATAGTCTTAAATGGAACCATAATTCCTGGAATTGTATTAGCTGTATCTTTCTGATTTCTTATTTCAAAGAATACTTTGTTTCCCTTATCGTTATATGTAATATTTGAAACCATATTTTTTGAAAGAAAAATTCCTCTTCCATGGGTTTCTTCTGTATAATCCGAATTGATTCTTGAACGCCAGTCAAAACCATCACCTTCATCTTCAATACAGAATTTTGATTTGTCCTTGCCAATAATATAAGAAATTTTAATCTTTCGTTTTGCAATTTCAGGATCTTGTAATTTTTCTTTAATCAAATCAATAATATTGCCGCCGTTCATAAGACAATTTGATTTTTCTTCATAAGTGATTTTACAGTTTCCATGTTCCAGAGCATTTGTAAGTAATTCCATAAAGGTTGTCTGTAAATCATAACGACCATCATCACTAATTCGATTTGTACAATATAAATAATTTACAAGAAAACTGGTGAAAAGACGAATATCCATAGGATCATTTTCACTTATAAAACCACCTTTTTCCTGACCACCCATTCTTTCCTGAATTCCACGATTAAACAGAAATTTCTGATTAATCCAGAGAATTTTTATTAAACGTTCAAAATTTTCCTTAAAAACATTTACAGGCTGTACAATAAGAATATTTGGATTTTTTCGTTCTTCTATTTTCTGAGCTTCTGTTCTGTCTTTTACAATTGCAATAATTCCACCATTATGAAGCCATGGATCATTGTCAATTGCCGACAAAATTCTATTACAATCAATTTCTTCTGAAGTAAAATCAAGAACCTTTATTTCTGGAAGTTCATAATCAATAAATGCCAGTGCTTCATCTGTATCCGGATAAATCATTGGATCAAAATATTGTGAATATTTGTTGCAGGCATCTTTTATGACTTGTGCAATTTCCTTGTTTGTTGTTGAAATTAAAATCTTTTTCATATACTCTTTCCCTTTTTCACTTTTTTATATATTATTTTATTACAATTGTTTATACAATTTCGACTCAGTAGCTCAGCTGGATAGAGCATCCGCCTCCTAAGCGGAAGGTCGTGCGTTCGAATCGCATTTGAGTCATTTATTTAAAGTATCATGTAAATTATAGACATCTTCTACTCCATTTACAAGAACTCCGCCCATTCCCATTTCTAAGGGCAATGCAATATCAAGATCATACCGATCTCCAACTGCAACACATTCTTCCGCCTTACAACCTAACAGTTCCAGAGCTTTTTCGAATGGTTCTTTTGCAGGTTTTGATTTGTAACATGTATCTAGTCCTACAATATCTTTAAAAAATTCTGAAATACCTATTGCGTCTAAAGTTTTACGGGCTGGTAAAACAGGATTATTTGTAACACAAATCAATTTATATTTTGAAGATAATTGTTTTAATTGTAAAACTAATTTTTCGTCGTAAGAAAGAAAATCTTTTGGTTCAAGAAGCTGTTTCCGCCACTCTACACTTTGTTCAATTGGAATGCCAAAAGATAAAAGAGTATTTCCCAAACTGACTTTGCTTCCATTGTGTGTTTCTGCATATTTTTTTCTGTAGTCTGCAACCATTTTTCGTGCATCATCTGCAGAAATTCCTTTTAATCTGGCAAATTCTCTAACCTGACAATCAACCTGCTCAAAAGCATATTTTGAACTGGTATATAAAGTTGAATCTATATCAAAAATAATGGCATTTATATTTTCTGGTAAATTAAAGGTTTTCATTATTCATCCTTTACAACAATTATATCTGCGGCTTCCTGCAATGAATTGAATTTTCCAAGACCATACCAGGCGGCACAGGCATCACCCAAAAGTTCTGAATTAGAAAATTTACAAACTTCCAGCTTTATATTCAATTTATGAGCTTTTTTAGACATCCAGGTTTTATTCATGGTCTGTCCCCCTGTAACAGTCATAGATGCAGGGAAATAAAAATTGTTTTCTTTCGCGTAGGCACGAAGTTTTTCCATACACTGATAAACTTTTTCAAGCCGTTTATTTTCAGAAAGTTTACTGCTTGTTGAAAGAAGTGCGGAAATATTCCAAAGCCCCGGAACTACAGAAGGCAAAAGTCTTAAGCCCTGGCAAGGAACTGGTCTGTCTATACAAAAATTAAAGCCTTCGCTGGAACCGGATCTGTCACAAATACGACCGGGACTTAAAGTTCCAGTCCCTACTAATGCTGCAGTAAAATCTGGCCCACATGAAAAAACAGGAATTTCTTCAAGGGCGAAATCTTTAAGTTTATAATCAAAAATTGTCTTTTCTGTAAGATTTCCAATCTTCTTTCCAAGCCCAATAAATTCCGGAAGTTTTTCAACTGGAATCTTTAAGTTTTCAAGCTGCTCATTTGTCCAGTAAGCAGAAATAAATCTATCTTCAGGTAAAACCGTTACAGCTTTACCAGTTAATTCATAAATCAAATATTCAGGCCCAGAAAAAATATACTGGGATTTTTCAAATTCCTGAGGAAATAAATCTTTAAATGCAATTATTTTTGGAAGGAACAAAGATTTTTCAACATAAGTTTTATCTATCTCATAATTTTCGTTCCATCTTAAAGTCATACCGCTTTTTGAAACAACTGTTGGACCATTTCCAGAAATTCCAACGGCTTTTATACATAATTTATCGCTGCCGGTAATATTTAAAGCTTTTAACTGCTGTCTCATTTTATTCAATGAGATTCGTAAAGCATCATACCATTTTGAAGCAATAAAACGGTCATTTGGATCAATAAACTTATATTTAGAAAAAGAAACGACTTCACCAGTGGCAGTAATTAATCCTGCTTTTAGCGAAGTCGTTCCAATGTCCACAGAGAGAACAGTTTCAATCATCAGAGCCTTACTCTATTCAGATTTTTCCTGATTTTCTTCAGATGATTTTACATCCTGTGGGGTATTTTGTTTAACAACCTTTTCTATTATGTTACGATTATCAAGAAGTTCACTAAGCGACTGATTGTAATGAATACGAGTGATTACATTTGCAAAAAGTCCGCTTACATCAGTACTAATGTACCATTCACGATTTAATAATTCTTCGTGATATACAGCGTTTGTACCAATGATTCTGTAGAACAAACCTTTTTCATAAGCTTCGTCAAAGTTTTTAATTGCATCTCCAGTAAAGAATGGAAGGGAAATTGCACAAATTACCTTTGTAGCACCCTGTTCTTTAAGGAACTGCATTGCTTTAAGTAAAGTTCCACCTGTACCAAGCATATCATCTGCAAGGAAAGCAACTTTACCTTTTACATCACCTAAAAGCTTAACTGATTTGATGTTTGTTGAATGAGCATCCTGAGTTACGATAGAATAATCTCTTTCTTTGTAAATCATTGCAAGTGGAAGTTTTAATCCAGAAGCATAGAACTTGTTACGATCAATGGCACCTGTATCTGGTGATACAATAACCATGTCTTCTGTTTTACCAGTAAGATCAACAATCTTAGAAAGTTCACGAATAATCTGGTAACTTGCATGAAGATTATCAAGATTACATCTAGAGAAAGCATTAGGAATTTCGCGAGAATGCAAATCCAATGTAATGATTCTCGAAACACCCTGCATTTCATAAATGTGTCCTAAAAGACTTGCTGTAAGTCCTTCACGACCTTTTCTTTTATGCTGACGTGAATATGGATAAGCTGGAACAACCAAAGTAATGTTTCCTGCTCCTGCCATACGAACAGCATCAATTGTAACGAGTAAAGACATAACATGATCGTTAACAGTCATTACAACGTCGTTTTTACCTTCGTTCAATTTAAGAACTTCATGGTTTTCAACATCCTGGAAAATGAATACATCTTTTCCGCGGACAGTGTCTAAAAGCTCGGTCTTAACCTCACCGTTAGCAAAATAAGTAAACCGTGCATTTACCTTAAATACAGGCGGTCTGTACTTATCTGTAGCACCTCTTATACAAAGATCGCTAGTCTGCAAATCATTCTGCAGATTAATTCTCTGTACAAGCTCTTCTTTAGTCAGCTCATAACGCTTTGATACAACATCGTTCTTCAAAGTGAAGCGATGTTTGTACATGTGTTTAAGGTGCGTTATGACTTCATTGGCGAAAGCTTCGCCACCTGGACACGCAACAATCGCAAGACTTGTTGGTTCGGTATAAGGCATAATAAGACCTCTTTTAATAGTGGGATTTGTACTTATAAAATACCATATCTGGTGCTTTTACTCAATAAACTATAGGTGAATTACACTATATTTTGAAACTAAATTTCTAGTAGAAAATAATTTATGCATTATAACCCAGTTCAAAGGCTTTTTTATTCATCTCCAGGAACTGAGGTTTTACAAGTTTTTCAATTGCAGAAATCCAGGATTCTTTTGGAAAATCCATGTATTTTGCAAGACGTCCCATTAAAACTATATTTACAGATTTTGAAGTTCCAGCCTGTTCCGCAAGAGAAAGACAATCCAAAGCATCAACTTTTATTCCGCCCTGCTGCATTTTACCAATCAAATCTTCAGGATAAACAGCAGCACCTGTAATAACCGGCATTGGATCAATTTTCTGAGTATTTACAACAATCTGTCCATCTTTTTTAAGATAATCAACATAACGGGCTGCTTCCAATTGTTCAAAGGAAACAATAAAATCAGCTTCTCCTTTATCAATAATTGGAGAATAAACTTTATCACCATAGCGGACATAAGTTACAACACTACCACCCCGCTGACTCATTCCATGAACTTCACTGACTTTTACATCATAACCGCCATCAAGCAAAACCCGACCAAGAGTTTTTGAAGCAAGCAAAGCCCCCTGTCCACCAACACCAACAATCATTATATTTTTTGTCATAATTATCTCCTACAAAGCACCGAATTTACACATCTGTGTACAAACGCCACATCCAACACATAAAGTTGAATCAATCTGAGCTTTATTATTTTTCATAGCAATTGCAGGACAACCAATTTTCATACACATTTTGCAAGAACGGCATTTATCAGCATCTACTTTTAATGCTGGCTTTGGTTTTACTTCCTTAAGCAATGCACAAGGTCGGCGGCTGATAATCAAACTAGGTTCTTCAACTGCCAGTTCCTGTTTTACAACTTTTTCACAATCTGCTAAATCATATGGATCAACAACAAAAACTCTGTTAATTCCCATTGCTTTTGCAAGAGCTTCCAGATCAACTTTGCCTGCAGGATCTCCATACAAATTTTTTCCTGTTGTAGGATTCTGCTGATGACCTGTCATACCAGTGATTGAATTATCTAAAACAATTACAGTTGAATTAGACTGATTATAGGCAATTGTGGCAAGACCAGTAATACCTGAGTGAACAAAAGTTGAATCTCCAATTACACAAACGGAATTCTTTTCATATTCAGGCAATGCTTTATTCCAACCATGCAATGAACTTACAGAAGCTCCCATACAAAGATTCATGTCCATTGCAAATAAAGGCGCCGCAGCTCCTAATGTATAACAGCCAATATCACCCATTACATTCAGTTTTAATTTAGAAAGAACGTAGAATAATCCACGATGAGGACAACCTGCACACATAATTGGAGGACGCACAGGTAAATCTGGAATTTTAAATTGTACTCCAGAATCTACAGTTTTCTGTTCATCAGAAAGATAATCTTTTAAGCAGGTTCTAAGAAGATTCTGACTGAATTCTCCACAAACTGGCAAAAGATCTTTTCCATGAATTTCATTTTTAAGATTCAAACAACGGCAGAAAGTTTCAATTATTGGATCCAGTTCTTCAACCACAAGAATTACCTGAACTTTTGAAGCAAAATCTACAATCATTTTTTCTGGAAGAGGATTAACAAGACCTATTTTCAGAATATTTACTCTGTCCCCAAAAACTTCTTTTACATATTGATAAGAAGTTGAATGAGTAATAATTCCAATTTTTGAATCCTTGCAAAGTTCAATTTTATTTAAACCACTGGATTCTGCCCAGACTGCAATATCTTTATTTCTCTGCTCAACAATTGGATGTTTACGGATTGCATTTGCAGGAGTCATTACATTTTTCTGAATATTTTTTACATAAGGTTTTACTGGAACTTCCTTTCGTTCAGAAGTTTCAACAATGCTTTGAGAATGGGCAATCCTTGTACACATTTTGTAAAGAACAGGAGTATCAAATTTTTCAGAAAGTTCATAAGCAATTTTCATAAAATCAATACTTTCCTGGCTGTTACTTGGTTCAACCATTGGGATTTTCGATGCAATTGCATGATGACGGGAATCCTGTTCATTTTGAGAAGAATGCATTCCAGGATCATCGGCAACTCCAATAACCAGACCGGCATTTACTCCAGCATAACTGGCTGTATAAAGAGGATCAGCCGCAACATTCAAACCAACATGTTTCATTGCGGCAAATGCTCTTTTTCCTGCGAGAGCGGCACCAAAAGCTGTTTCAACTGCAACTTTTTCGTTTGGTGCCCATTCACAATATATTTCTCTGTATTTAGCAGCTTCTTCTGTAATTTCAGTACTAGGAGTACCAGGGTAACTGGAAATTACTGCACATCCACTTTCATAAAGACCACGTGCCGCAGCCCCATTTCCTAACATTAATTCTTTCATAATTTTATTGCTCCAAAACTAAAAAATTATACCATAAAGAATGATATAAAAAAAGAACCGAGTTTCACCAAAACTACAGGGCAAATTATTCTTCCAAATTTACTCTGTCCCTAACGTCACCGTTCAGTTTTTCTTTACCTGCAAATTATTCAGTGACGTTTAGTAGTTTTGTTCCAAAACTACAGGGCAAATTATTCTTGAGATTTACTCTGTCCCATTTGTCATTCATAATTCTTAATTTTTCATTCTTAATTTTTAATTTTCAATTTTCCTCAATCTATACAAAATTGTTTGTTTTGAATAAAATATAAACATAATTAAAAAAGGAGAAAGGCAAATGAAAAAAATTATTCTTGCAGGTTTAGCATCAGTAACATTGCTTTTAGCAAGCTGTAGTTCAATTACTCCATTATGTGCTACAAGCAATCCAGTTGGAAAAAAAGTTGGAGAAGCTACTGGTACATATCTTTTTGGAATTCTTCCACTTGGTGGCGCTGATTCATCAATTCAGTCTGCTGCAAAAAATGGCGGAATCTCAAAGATTTCAACTGTTGATGTAAAAAGATCAGAAGGTATTTTTACAATCAAAATAACAACTATTGTTACAGGTGAATAATTATAAAAGGACTTCCTGAAAAATGGAGGTCCTTTTTTCACTATTATTAAGATTCATGAAAAAAAGTTTATTTTTAATCGCCCTATCACTTTCTCTTTTTCTATTTACAAATTGTACTACAACAGAAAATCTTCTTACCTTTCCAAATCCTCAGGGAAATACGATTTTTCTTAGACCAGTTTCAATTGCAGATAAAAAACAGGATATTCAGCAATTAAGCATTGATATTACAGTTCTGGTTTCTGAAGATCAGATTCTTGAAAATCCAGTCTTGAACTTTACTATAACTTCAAAAAATCTGGACAAATTGCAGAACTGTACTTTGCAGCTTAAAAGTCCATCAAAAACCATTGAATGTGAAAAACTTTCCAGACTTTACAAACAGATTGGTTCTCAAAAAAACACTTATGATTTCAGATATACCAGTGAAATTAAAAAGGAAGATTTTTTGATTTTCTTAAAAGATTTATCTTCTGTAACAATAATTCTTAAACAGTCAGATGGGACAAAGTATTTTTACTCTTCAAAAGAATTGGAAAATAAATTATCAGAATTAAGGTTATTATTGATATGAAAAAGCATTTGATTTTTACCCTTACAATAATTTCAGTATTATTCATTTCCTGTGAAAAAAAATCTGCCATCAAAAATGATGAAATTTCCTGCAGAAAACTGGAAGGAAACTGGACAATTCAAACAAAAACAGAATTTAATATTGAATCCCAGTCTGATGAATTACAGTCGCCATTTATTTTGGCCAATGCAGTTGCATTAACAACAACAACTCTTTCATTAAATCCAGATCCAGAACTGAAGGAAAATAGATACACTTTAACCATTCATCAGAATCTGGAATCTTTTACCCCATTAAAAGATAATCCAGCAATTGAAGAAAAAGATTTATCCTCTCAGATTGAAAAATCTATCATTATTTCCGGAATATTTTTTGCAAATAATACATATCTTCAATTGTGTGGCGAAAAAGTTTCCATCAATTCAGAAGAACCTGTAGATTTTGACCTGGCACTTAATCTTGATAATGCAATTGGAAATAAAATCACAAATCTTTTCTGGTTTATACAGGATAACAAACTGAATCTTACAGAAATTGAAAATCCTGAAAACAAAATCACCTACATAAAAGACTGATTTCTAAATTAATTGACAAACCTTAGTTTATTTGCTTAAATTTCACTATGTCGGTAAAAACTGACAAAGGAGAAATATGAAAAAAATCATTTTAGTGTTAATGATTGCTTTTGGTTTGTCAACTTTTCTAAGCGCAAATGATTTTAAGAAATCAGCTGGTGTTGATATTTCATTTACAGGCCTAGAGCCAAATTTTTATATGCATTCAGATAATCTGGAATTCCAGGCTGGTCTTTCATTTTCAAATGAAGACTTATTTACTGGAATAAATGCAATAAAATTAAAAGCTGACATTGGTTACTGTTCTAACATCGGAAACAGTGATTTTAGATTTGGAATTGGATTCACAGATTCTTTATCTTTCTGTTTTGACTCCAGTTATTTTTCAACTGCAGATTTATTCGGAATGTACGTAGATTTTGCAAAACCTCTTGATTCAAAATTAGAATTAGGTGCAAAACTTGCATTACCTTTAGTTTACACAAATGTTGGAACTGATTCAGAAAAGAACAAATTTCTATTCCCAGGTTATGACTTGTTTAGTTACACATTCTATTCGCTTGCATTAGAAATCAGATTCTATTTTAACTAGAGGAAACAATTATGAAAAAATACATTTTATTTTTATTAATAGCATTTTCTTGTACATTTTCAGTTTTTGCTCAGGAACAGGATCTGGAGAATACAACTTCAACAGAAGAAATAAAATCAGATTCTGGAAGTTATGCAATTGGAATCGGTCTTTCAGGACTTGGTATTGAACCAATTTTCCAGTATAGAAAAAATAATCTTGAAATGCAGGGTTCTATTGCTTTTTCAAATTTAGGTTTATTCATGGATGGAACAAACTTCAATACCTTTACACCAAAATTTGATATAGGCTACTTTGTAACAAATAAAGATATAAACCTGACAATTTCTACCGGTTTATCTAATATCGTTCTTTTTGGAGCAGGTCAATTAGACAGTTCAGGCTATGATTTTGCCTGTGCTGATATGATTTCTCTGTATCTGAAAGTAAGCGAGCAGATTGAAAATTTTGAATTAGGTGGAAAATTCCTTTTCCCAATTTATGCATTTGGATATGAATCATCAACAGGTTTCATGAATGAATTCCTTGCAGCAGAACCAGCAGGAATCGGAGTAACACTATTTTCATTTACACTTGAAGCAAAAATCTTTATAAACTAAGCAATCATTAAACAAAAAAAAAACGGAACAGAGTGATTTTCAACTTTGTTCCGTTTTTTTTTACTAACCAAGTAATTTGTCGCTTACAACACCACTTACGCTGAATTTTGCAAGCAAGTCATCAACTGTAAGATTTTTCTTTTCTTCACCACGAACATCATAAATGATTTTTCCATCCATCATCATAATAAGTCGATTTCCGTATCGAATTGCATCTTTCATATTGTGTGTTACCATGAAAGTTGTAAGTTTATCTTTTGAAACAAATTCTTCTGTAAGTTCCAGAACTTTTTTCGCAGTTTTAGGATCAAGAGCTGCTGTGTGTTCATCAAGAAGAAGCAGTTTTGGTTTCTGTAATGTTGCCATAAGCAATGTAAGTGCCTGTCGCTGACCTCCAGAAAGAAGTCCAACTTTTGCAGAAAGTCTGTTTTCCAGGCCTAAATCTAAAAGAGCAAGTCTTTCTTTGTAAAATGTGCGTTCTTCATTTTTGATATGCCAGCCAAGACCTCGTTTTTTTCCACGACGCATAGCCATTGCAAGATTTTCTTCAATAGTCATGTTTGCTGCAGTACCCATCATAGGATCCTGAAAAACCCGTCCTAAAAATTTTGCACGAATAAATTCAGGTTTACCAGTAAGATTCATACCGTCAAGTTCAATTGAACCAGTATCTGTATAATGAACACCTGCAATAAGATTTAATAAAGTTGATTTTCCAGCACCATTACCACCAATAATAGTAACAAAGTCACCATCTTCCAGATCTAAATCAATTCCACGTAAAGCTTTTTTTTCTGTTACAGCACCAGGATTAAAAGTCTTTGTAATATTTGTTAATTTTAACATTGTACTCATTTTTCTACTCCAATCCTATTTTACAGCTTCAGCATCACTGATTGTTTCTACAGAACGTTTATATTCATCACTATTGTGACTTGTATCTTTTTCATTATCTGGACCTTTATATCCACGACGTCTTCTATCAATTTTTTCTTTGAAAACTGGAACTGATAGAGAAATTGCAACGATTAAAGCTGTTAAAAGTTTTAAGTCTGTTGATTTAAGACCGAGCTGTAAAACAACTGCAATAATAATACGATAGATAATTGAACCTACAACAGCAGAAACTAATGTATACCAGAATCCAAATCGTGAACCTAAAATCACTTCACCAATAATAATTGATGCAAGTCCAACTACAATTGTACCGGTTCCCATACCAACATCAGCATATCCCTGGCTCTGAGCAACTAAAGCACCTGACATTGCAACCATACCATTGGAAATCATTAAACCAATAATTTTTGTTGTATCAGTATTTACGCCCATTGCACGAACCATATGTTCATTAGCACCAGTAGCACGAATAGCACTACCATATTCTGTTCCAAAGAACCAGTACATAAGAGCAACAATAATTACAATTACAACTATACCAATAATCAAAGAACTTGTTGTTGTAGAAATTTTTCCACCAAACCAATCCTTAATAATAGACATCATTGTTGGACTTCCTAAAAGAGGAGTGTTTGCGCGGCCCATAATTCTGATGTTTATTGAATAAAGTGCAATCTGTGTAAGAATACTTGCAAGAAGAATATTAATCTTTAATTTTGTATTCATAAGACCTGTTACAAGACCACAAATTGTACCAGCTAAGAATACAAATAATAATGTAAAAAATGGATTACTTATTACAGGAATTTGAGATGTGATTAAAATGGCAGAAAGAGCGCCACCTGTTGCAAAACTGCCATCTACAGTCATATCAGCAACATTTAAGATTCTAAAAGTAAGGTACACACCTAAAGTCATTAAGCCCCAGAGAATCCCCTGAGAAACTGCACCTTCCATTGCAAATAAAATTGGCATATTTTTCCTCGAGAAATATTTATGTGTCATATATTATACACAAAAAAAGCGATTGTTTCATTAAAAAAACAATCGCTTTTAATAAATATTTCTATATTATGAAGAAAAACTATTTAAGATCTGCAGGAATTGTAATTCCGAGTTTAGCAGCTGTTTCTTCATTAATCTTCAAGTCACAAGTATCAAGATACTGGATTGGCATATCAGCTGGTTTTTTACCATCTTTTAAGATTTCAACAGCCATTTTAGCAGTCTGTTTCCCAAGTTCATAGTAGTTAATACCATAAGTAGCTAACCCACCAGCATTAACCATACCTTCTTCACCAACGATTGTAGGAATACCATTTTCGTTAGCAACCTGAGCAACTAAAGCCATACCAGCAGCAATCATGTTATCTGTTGGAGAATAGATAGCATCAACTTTACCGCAAAGTGACTGTGTAACCTGCTGAATTTCGTTTGAGTTAGAAACTGTAGCTTCTACATATTTAAGACCAAGTTCTTCACAAGCTTTTTCTGCAAGAGCAATCTGGAAGTAAGAGTTCTGTTCGCTAGAGCAGAAAAGCATACCAACAGTTTTTGCTTCTGGAAGAATCTGTTTTAAGAGTTTCATCTGTGCAGCACATGGTGTAAGGTCAGATGTTCCTGAAACGTTTCCACCTGGTGCATCATTTTTTGCAACAAGCATAGCAGATTCTGGATCTGTTACAGAAGAAATAAGAACTGGAATATCTTTTGTAAGATTAGCAACAGCCTGAGCAGCTGGAGTAGCAATAGCAAAAATCAAATCATCACGATCGTTAATTAATTTTTCTGCAATTGTAACACAGTTTGCCTGTTCACCCTGAGCATTCTGATAATCGATTACAATGTTCTGTCCATCAACATAACCTGCTTCTGCAAGACCATCAACAAAACCTTTATAGTTTGCATCAAGAGCAGAGTGTTCAACTAACTGAATAACACCAATTTTGATTTTGTCATCTTTTTTTGAACATCCAGTAAAACACATAGCTGCTACAGCAACAGCTAAAACTAAAATATTCTTTTTCATAAGAAAAAACCTCCATAAAGTTTAATAAATTATAATAAACTCAAAAAACAGTTACAAGTAGAGGCGAAAAAAAATGCAGTCAGGAACTATAATTATGTTATTTTTTAATCAGAACATATTCGCTGGAAATGCTTATATTTTCTAATTTAGTCCACCTGAGAGTTTGTAAGTCCAGAACTGCAAAATATTCTTTGTCATAGTTTCGTGTATCAAAAAAATCAACTACAAGAAGTTTAGGACCGTTGTGATAATAGTAAACACAATTTTCAAAAGAAGTCGCATTAATTTCCCCAATATGCATAGTTCTTTTTTCTTTTGTAGTTATAGAATCTAAATCAATAACTGATTTATAGTCAGTTGGATGTCCATTTACATATTGACCATTTAAAATACCATAATCTGTTTTTATTCTTACAATATGATTTTCATAATCATAGTCAATCTGATTATATTTTCTTTGTAAAAACTTATTAACAGCATATGATGAAACAATATTTTTTACTTCAGAAGGAATGAATGCAGTTTTTTGATTTTCAAAATATGCAATTTGCTTTTCGATTACTTTATTAGTTTTTTTATCAAAATCTAATTTATTTATTGATGCTCCCAAGTCAGTTACTTCGTAGGAATAGCAGGAATCATCAACATTAAAAAAACAAATACGAATAAAATTTTCACTATAGAGTGAGCCCAGGGATTTTTCATAAACCTTTTTCCATTTTCCAGTTATTGGATTTTGTGATATAAAACACAAAGTTTTAAAATATCCCATGCCTTCAATTCCTGTAAGAATATAGATTGGAGAAGGACTGTTTTTTACTGACAAAACTTCCAGTGGAGTATTTAATTTTTCATCACCATAAAGAGATTCCGTAAATTCATATTCATATAAATCACCACTTATTTCCAGAACAAAACCCTCAAAATCGCTTCTGGTAATGTCAGGAATTGCAGAATCCAGAGTATAAAAGGATTTTTCATCTATCACTGTTCCATATGGAATTTCTTCCCCTGAATTATACATTTTTATAAACTGCTCTGGTGTTAAAGAAGAATTTATTTGATCATTTTGAGCAAAAACTACGGAAGAAAATATAAAAAGATGGAATAAGAAACATAATAATTTTTTCATACTTTTAGTCCATTAACCACGACTTTAATTCAATTTCACCATCAAAAACAATATATAAATCGTGAACGTTTTTTAAAGAAGAAGGAATATTTAATCCCACATTGTTACCATTTACTAAATTAATTTCTGCAATAACTTTACCGCCAAATGGTTTATCGGCTACAAATTTAATTATTCCAGTTGATTCTTCAGTTACATCTACTGTTAATTTAGAACCAGCTTTAGATAAATCAACATTTTTTATCAATAAATAAGCATTTGAAGATATAGGTAAAACATTTTGATCATATGTTACTGCGACATTTTTGTAGCTATGGAAAGTTGCTGCAGGAATTTCTCCATTTGGAATAAAATCTGCCGTTTTAGTACAACCTGCCATTGTTACATTTTGAACTGGCAAGGTTCCGTCAGCATTAATGTTTATTTCGTTTATAAATAATGATCGGGATGTAGTATTTTCATATCCTATCATTTTCTGAACAGTTTGAGCGTGATAAGCAATGTACCATTTATTCTTATATTCAAACATCCAGTGGTGATTGTTTCCATAGGCACCAAAATATGCGCCAGGATTTTTTAATGTCCAGCCTGAATATTCAAATGGACCAAGAGGACTATCTGAAACCATGTAAGCAATAACAGCAGCTGGAGGCACATCATCGGATTCCCCTTCTCTAGATGCCCAATTTGAACAATAAGAATAAACATATTTGTCATTAATTTTATTTATTCCAGAATCTTCAAAAAGATAAGGAGCATCTATTATTACAGGTGTGCCAGCTAATGAAATCATATCATCACCTAATTTTACACATCTTGCTGACATAGGATTTTTATGCTTACCATCTTCATAACCGCCGCCATAATAAAGATAACCAGTTTCATCATCATCAACAAAAACTGCAGGATCAAAAAGCCATACAACCCCTTCAGTATTAGGTGTTGAACGCGAAATCAGTTGTTTTCCAAGAGGGTCTATAAAAGGTCCTGTTGGAGAATCAGAAGTTAGAACACCAATTCCACTTCCATTATCTGCAAAATACAAAAAGAATTTATCTTTTCCATTAATTCTTTTACAAGCAATTGCAGGTGCCCAGGAATTATTTGCCCACTTTGCAGCACCATTTTTTCCAGCTACAACAATTTCCCCACAATCAGTCCAGTTCACCATATCTTTTGAACTAAAAATGTTTAAAGTATTTATACAAAAATAATCATCATGATGTTCTGACCAGCATCCTTCTGCCTGCTGATGATCATTAGAACCGTAAACATAAACAGTATCATTATAAACAAGAACACATGGATCGGCAGTAAATTTATGAATAGCAACCGGATTATTTTCATCAACAGATTTAACAGCCTTTTCAGCCAATAAAAGCTGCAATGGTGTCAGTTTTTTTTCAATTTCAGGAAGTTTTGAAAATGGTATTTCCGAAACACAAGATACAACAATAACTAGAAGAATTAAAATAGATATTTTCGATAAATAATTTTTCATAAAGTTATTCTAACATAACAATAAACATTGTCAATTCATGTCAAATTAGTCTGTCCCATTTGTCATTTATTGATAAAAATATTACCGCAGATAAACGCGGATGCACGCAGATGATTTTTCAGATGCAAGTTTTTACTGAAATGAATTGCAAAAAAAAATCCACATCTCGCACAAATAATACTTTAAAACAGTAATATCTGTGTAATCTGTGGATTTATCTTATCTGTCTAGGTGAGATGCTGAAATAAATTCAGCATGACATATAATTTCATATTTTTAATTCTTCATTCTTAATTTTTAATTTATATTTCACCTCTGTCCCATTTGTCATTTATTGAAAAATATAACCGCAGATAAACGCGGATGCACGCAGATGATTTTTCAGATGCAAGTTTTTACTGAAATGAATTGCAAAAAAAAATCCACATCTCGCACAAATAATACTTTAAAACAGTAATATCTGTGTAATCTGTGGATTTATCTTATCTGTCTAGGTGAGATGCTGAAATAAATTCAGCATGACATATAATTTCATATTTTTAATTCTTCATTCTTAATTTTTAATTTATATTTCACCTCTGTCCCATTTGTCATTTATTGAAAAATATAACCGCAGATAAACGCGGATGCACGCAGATGATTTTTTAGATGCAAGTTTTTACTGAAATGAATTGTAAAAAAATCCACATCTCACACAAACAATACTTTAAAACGGTAATATCTGTGTAATCTGTGGATTTATCTTATCTATCTAGGTGAGATGCTGAAATAAATTCAGCATGACATGCCCTGACAAGATTTATTTATTCAAAAGTTCAGGTCGGTCACTTCGTGACCTTACCGAGTTTCGCTTTGGTCGCTTCTGCTCCCATTTTTGCTACGCAAAAAACAGCAAAACTCGCCACATTTATTTAGCCAGCAATTCAGCTAACTTTTCTGCAGTAAATCCGAGGTATTCTGCTACTTTGTTTGCTGGACCACTAGTACCGAATCTGTCGATACAGAAGCAGTCTTCTTTCTTAGCAAACTGGAGCCATTCTGTAGAAATACCAGCTTCAGTACATACTACGCGTTTAGCTTTACCAATGATTTTTTCCTGTTCACAAGAACAAAGGCTTGAGAATTTTCCTAAATCTGGAACTGATACAACGCGGATTGTTTTTCCACTTGTAAGAGTTGCAGCTTTAAGAGCCATGTTAACTTCTGAACCTGAAGCAAGGATTGTAATATCTGGAGTATCAGAACCTTCCTGTACAACATAAGCACCTTTTTCTGCCATGTTAGCTTTCCAGTTCTTATCTGCTTTTTCATATACAGCCAAAGCCTGGCGAGTAAATGCCATACATACTGGATGATCTTTAGAAGCATAAGCCATGTTCCAAGCCTGCATAGATTCTTCTGGGTCACCTGGGCGGATTGCCTGAACACCAGGGATAGAACGCAATGAACACATTGTTTCAATTGGCTGATGTGTAGGACCGTCTTCACCAACGTAAATTGAATCGTGTGTGAATACGTAAATTACAGGCTGTTTCATTAAAGATACAACGCGTAATGATGGACGGAGGTAATCAGCAAATACTAAGAATGTAGCACAGAATGGACGTAAACCACCATGTAATGACATACCTGCACAAACTGCAGACATAGCAAATTCACGAATACCATATTCAATTGTACGACCAGCTCTGTTTTCTGGGCTGAATGTACCATTATCTGTTGCTTTGAATGCTGTTTTGTTTGGTCCCATTAAGTCAGCAGAACCACCAACTAAGTTTGGATAACGAGCAGCAATTACGTTTAAAGCTTTACCTGAAGCATCACGAGTTGCACAAGCATCGCCTACTTTATATTCAACATCAGCAACTTCTGCAGTAGCTTTGTCTGAGTGATAAGCATCCCAAAGTTTTGCCAATTCGGTGTTTTCTTTTGCCCATTCAGCAAATGTTGCATTCCAGTCAGCTTCTGCTTTTGCAAAACAAGCTTTTTTATCTTCAAAATATTTGTATGCTTCTGGAACAACATAGAAATCTTTATCTTCTGGAAGACCAAGAACTTTCTTTGCTGCAACAATACCTTCAGCACCAAGTGGAGCACCGTGAACATCAGCTGTATTCTGTTTTGGAGCACCTTTACCAATTACAGATTTAAGCATGATTAAAGAAGGCTGATCTTTATTAGCTTTTGCTTCGTTAATAAGTTTTACCATTCCTTCAACATCATACATGTCACCACGAAGAACCTGCCATCCGTATGCTTCATAACGTTTAGCAATATCATCTGTGAAAGTAATATCTGTACAACCATCAATAGAAATTTTATTCTGATCGTAGAAAACGATTAATTTACCAAGTTTAAGATTTCCTGCCAAAGAAGAAGCTTCAGAAGCAACACCTTCCTGTAAACAACCTTCACCTACTAAAGAATATGTGTAGTGATCAACGATTGTGTGTTTTGCAGTATTGAATTTAGCAGCAAGCATAGATTCAGCCATAGCCATACCAACAGCCATTGAAACACCCTGTCCAAGTGGACCACCAGTACATTCAACACCATCAGTATCACCATATTCTGGATGACCAGGACAACGAGAACCAACCTGACGGAAGTTCTTAATATCATCCATTGTTACATCATATCCAGCAAGGTGAAGAATACTGTAAAGTAACATTGATCCGTGACCTGCAGAAAGAACAAAACGGTCTCTGTCAGCCCATTTTGAATTTGCAGGGTTATGTTTCATAACTTCGCCGTAAAGAACTGCAGCTGCTTCTGCTGCACCAAGTGGTAATCCAGGATGTCCAGAATTTGCCTTCTGAATTGCATCCATTGATAAGCTGCGGATAGAAAGAGCAACAGCTTCGATTCCTTTTTTGTCCATAAAAAAACCTCTTTTAAGTTTTATATTTTATTTATCTAATTCTCTAATTAAACTTGCAAGTTCAAGTTCACCAGCTTTAGCCTCAAGAGCTTTTCTAAATCTTAAACTTCTAAACAAACCTGCCAGTGAAGTTAAAACTTTAAGATGAATCTGAGGATTTGAAGTAAGAAGAATGAACATAACATAAACGTCTCTTTCATCAGGAGCATTCATATTAATAGGATTCTTTAAATAAGCAATAATAATCCTCTGGTCATCTTCTGTCTTCATAATAGGACTTCTTGCATGAGGAAGTGCAATTCCGTTTCCAACAGCTGTACTTAAAACCTGTTCTCTGGAAGTTAATGCACTACTAATCTGTTCTGCAGTCATTCCCTCTGGTAAATCAATCTTTTTGGAAATTTCTTCAAAAATTTCCTGTGGAGTAGAACCTTCTACATCAATATAGATTCCACCCTTGTGAATTAAACTGATAATATCGCCGTTTTCCATTAAATTTGCTGGCATATTCTCCTCACTATAATATCATAACGAAAACAAGCTCTTTCTTTAATACTGAATATTACCTAAAGATTTGTTTTTGTCATTAAAATTTTTATTTTTCTTCATCAACTAATTTGATGGCTTTATACGTATTTAAGTCCAGTGAATTTTTTAATGTTACTCCCACATCTTCAAAAGTATCTTCCATACCTTCCAAAGAAAGTGCAACATCATCCACAGGAAATTGTTCCTTCATAAAAGGATTTTCCAGTTCTTCTATAATTCTGATTATATGAGTATAAAGTTGAACCAGAATAACCAGTTCCTGCTGAGGATAAGTATCCAGTTTTAATCCGGAACAGGCAATTTCACAAAGAAGAACACTGATTCTTCCAAAAAGATTCATTAAACTGTCGCGAACCGAACCAAGTCTCTTATCCGCAAAATAATTATAAGATTTACGCAGAATATTATATCTTTTTTCAATATTCATAAAAATCATTTTGTATTCTGCAGGATTCATTCTTAGAACTTTTGGAAAAATTCTATCTATTACAGCACTAATATCATCTTCGGATTCCTGTTTTTTTGAAGAAATTTTATTAAGGCTGTACAAATGAGTTTCCAGATAAGCATCCACAACCTGAGGAGAAAAAACCAGAAACAGATTTGAAAAAATAGATTCAGCAGAACAATCTTTATTCCATTCACCAATAAAAGGAACTGATTCTCCCATTTTCCAGATTCTGGTTTCTACACCGTAAGGACAAAATCCAATTTTCTTTGTATGTTTCAGGAATTCTTCTGCACTACCGCAATTTTTAATACAAAGTTCTTCCTGATTTTCCAGATACAAAAAGGCCAGTTGTTCTTCTATTGAAGTTGCTGGTCCGTTTTTCTGTATGCTTGATAAAAATCCATTTTCAAATTTTGTATACCATTCTTCCCGTTCAATATCATCAGAAGAAATAGACATTGTGTCACGGTCTGCAGGTAAAACTGAAAGTTCAACAATATTCTCTTCCCAGTTAATAACCCGGCCTAAAAGTCTGTCGCCAAACTTAAAATCATAATCTCCACAAATACCTGATAGTGACCAAGAAGTTAATTCAATTTCAGTTGGCATAGAATATTTTACAGTTGTTAATGGAATTTTTGTATTTGCCTGATCATTAAAAATATATGGAATAACGTAGCCTTCACCATAAAGTGCAAAAATATCCATTGCCATGTTCATTGAAAAAACAGTTGGTACACTTGGAACAACTGTACTATGATTAGCAACAATTATTCTGTCAGGAGAAACTTCTGGATTAATAAAAGGCATGCATCTGTGACCAAGAATAATATGGCCTTTTTTTACTTCTTCCCTTGTTGGTTTAAAACTGAACCATCTGCCAATAAAAACTCCTGCACGGGTAATGAATTCATTGTTTACAAGAGTAAAAACCAGATCCGAAGAAGTTAATATTTCATTAGCATAATCTTTAGATACTTTTACATTTTTACTTCTTAAATAACGACAGAATTCATCTACCGTAAAGATATCCTGTTTTTTTGAGAGATAATCATCTATTATGTAAGAAGCATTTAAATCCATAATTAGAATATACATTATAATATAGAAAAGAAAGTTTTGAAAGATATAATAAACAGGTCAATATTATATATTTTACAAGAAAATCAAATATCTAGTAACAGAATTTATAAAACGTTATACTCAAAAATATGAAGCTTACTTTTTTAGGCACAGGAACCAGTCATGGAGTACCAGTTATTAACTGTAACTGTAAAGTTTGCCGCTCCCATAATAAAAAAAATAAACGATACAGAAGTTCGGTTTATATTCAGACAAAATCAGATAAAACAATCTTAATTGACTGTGGACCAGAATTCCGGCTTCAGGCATTAAGAAATAAAATTTCAAAAATAGATTTAATTCTTTTAACTCATTCTCACGCAGATCATTTACACGGAATTGATGACATCAGAATTTTCAGCTGCAATCTTTCAAAAGAGCCAGATAATCCGGAAGGAAAGGCAAAATTTCATGCACCACCAATTCCTATTTACACAAATAAAACAACTGTTAATGATTTGCAAAATAGATTTGGTTATTTTTTTACACCATGCAGTCAGGGCGGAGGTAAACCAAAGGTTGAATTAAAAGAAGTTTCTGAAACTTTTGATTTTTATGATGTAAAAATTACTCCAATTCCTATGATGCATGGTTCTTTAGAAACTGCAGGCTGGCTTATTTCTGAAAAAGATGAAGATGGAAATATAAACTCAATTGCCTATTTAACAGATTGCAGCAGCATTAGTTCTGAATCGTTAAAGCTTATAAAGGATAATTGTTTTAATCTTAAACATCTGATTATTGATGCGCTTAGAATAAAGGAACATTCAACTCATTTTAATTTTGATCAGGCAATGGAATTTTGTAATCAATTGAATGCAGAAAAAGTATGGTTTACCCATTTAACACATCAAACAAGTCACTGGCAGGTAAAAAAATACATAAAGAAAAATCTGCAGAAATATACAAATTTACAGAAAGCAAAATCCGTTCTTCCTGCTTATGACCAGCTGAAGATTTTTTCGTAAATAGAATTGGACATAAAAAAAAGACGCCTTCTGAAGCGTCTTTTTATAATTAAAAAGTTTAGATTTTAATTATTTTGTTTCTACAGCAGCTGCTTTAGGAACATTTACTTTCTTGTCTACGAAACCACTTTTAAGACAACGTGTACAGATAGTAATAGTTTTTGATGTTCCATCGTACTGAGCCTTTACTTTAAGAAGGTTTGGTCTCCAAGATCTGCGAGTATGATTATAAGACTTACTAACTTTATTTCCTGACATTGGAGCTTTACCACAAATAGCACACATTCTAGACATTTTTATTTCCGTCCTTTAAAAAAGATATCGATACAATAGTTCTAATAAATTACACAAAATGCTAAAAAAAGTCAAGGGAAGAAACTGCAAATTTAATCATCCCCATTATTTGCCAAACTGTGCTTCAATTTCCCGAATCTGATCTCTTACTGCAGCAGCCTGTTCATATTCCATACGGTCTGCATATTCTGTCATTTGAGCAGTTAATGCTTTTATCAATTTTTTACGATCAGAAGCATTAAACAGGTTTGATTTATTTTTAAGAACTTCAACTTCCGAAGCTGCACTTTGTTCTGCATCTTCTTTCTCATGAACAAGAATATCTTCAATAGCTTTGTTAATTGTTGTTGGAGTAATTCCATGTTCTTTATTATAAGCTTCCTGAACTTCGCGACGATGTTTTGTTTCCTTAATTGCAGCTTCCATTGCGGGGCTCATATGATCGGCATACATTACAACTTTACCTTCCGCATTACGGGCTGCTCGACCAATTATCTGAATTAAAGAAGTTTCGGAACGTAAAAAACCGATTTTATCAGCATCAAGAATAGCAATAAAACTAACTTCAGGTAAATCTATACCTTCTCGCAAAAGATTGATTCCGATTAAAACATCAATTTCCCCAGTTCGCAAAGATTTAAGAATTTCGACTCGTTCAAAAGTGTCAATTTCAGAATGAATATATTTAACTTTCAAAGATAATTCTGTTAAATAATCAGTTAAATCTTCTGCCATTTTTTTTGTAAGGGTCAAAACAAGAGAACGTTCTTTTTTTGCAATTCGTTCTTTTATTTCCTTATAAATATCTTCCATCTGACCTTCACTTGGCCGAACTTCAATAATTGGATCCAGAAGACCAGTTGGACGAATTAACTGTTCAACCACCTGAGTACTTTGTTTTATTTCTTCAGCACGAGGTGTGGCAGTTACATAGATAATCTGATTCATTTTTGCATCAAATTCAGCTTTCTTTAATGGACGATTATCAAAAGCAGATGGCAGACGGAATCCAAAATCAATTAAATTCTGTTTACGGCTTCTGTCCCCTTCGTACATTGCGCCAATTTGAGGAACTGAAACATGAGCTTCATCTATCATACACAGAAAATCATCTGGAAAATAATGAAGTAAAGTTGCAGGAGGTTCCCCACTTTTTCGCCCCGAAATTGGCCCTGAATAATTTTCAATTCCTGGACAAGTTCCCATTTCTTTCAGCATTTCAATATCATAAGTTGTACGGGTTTTAATTCTTTCTGCTTCAAGAATTTTTCCAGCCTTTTGAAATTCCTCTACCCTTTCCTCCATTTCTTTTTGAATTCTGTCAGTTGCTTCTAAAAGACGGTCATGAGGAACAACAAAGTGTTTTGCAGGATAAAAAACTGTTTCATCCAGTTCACCTGTAATACTTCTATTTAAAACATCAAAACGGCGGATTTTTACAATTTCATCCCAATCAAGTTCAATTCTGTAAGCTTCATCAGTTTCCATGTAAGGAGGAAAAACTTCTATAACATCACCCTTTACACGAAAATTTCCTCTTTCCAATACATCATCATTTCTAGAATACTGAAGACTGATTAACTGTTCTGCAAATTTTTTTGTATCTAAAGTCTGCCCCTTTTCAACATGAATTCTCATATCCTTATAAAGATCAGGCATTCCTAAACCGTAAATACATGAAACTGTAGCAACAACAATTACATCCCGGCGTTCCATTAAACTGTAAGTTGCCGCAAGTCGCATCTGGTCAATTTCTTTATTAATATCACAATCTTTTTCAATGTATAAATCCCGGGCAGCAACATAAGCTTCAGGCTGATAATAATCATAATATGAAACAAAATATTCAACTGCATTATCTGGAAAAAAAGATTTGAATTCCCGGTATAATTGGGCAGAAAGAGTTTTATTATGAGAAATTATCAAAGTTGGACGCTGAACTTTTTCAATTATTTTTGCCATTGTAAAAGTTTTTCCAGAACCAGTAACACCTTTTAATGTCTGAAATTTATCGCCCCGTAAAAAACCTTCACTTAATTTTTCAATAGCCTGTCCCTGATCTCCACTTGGTTCAAAAGGACTTACAACTTTAAACTTACGCATAAGTAAAATATATTGGATAAAAAACAATTTGGAAAGTATAATAATTATTATGAAAACAAAAGATAAAATCACAGGCCATCAGTGGCGCTATACTCAAAGTGGCGGACTTATTCAAGTTCAGCTTTCTACAATCAATGATGTATTCAATTTAAAAAATCTTGACCCAAAACAATGGACAGCTTTATCCTGCCCTGTAAAAGGTCTTGAATTTAGTGAAGAAACACTTCAGATTCTGGATTCCGACAAAAATGGAAAAGTAAGAATTCCTGAAATTCTTGAAGCAATTGAATTTATTAAAAAATATTTTAAACAGCCAGAAATTATTATGACTCCCGGAAATACAATTCCAATTGGAGCCTTAGGAGACGAACCTTTTTCTTGCGGCCATTCTCCATATAATTCTGCAAAAGCGGTTTTAGATATTCTGGGAAAATCGGATTCAACAGAAATTTCTTTGGATGATATTTCCATTAACGACAAACTTTTTTCTCCAGGAATAATCAATGGGGACGGAGTACTTCCACCTGAATGTGTAGCTGAAGAAAAAGTTGCTGAAGTTGTTAAAACAATTATTGAAACTACCGGTGGTCAGGATGATATTTCCGGTGTAAAAGGAATTAACCGGGCACAGTTTGAAGAATTTTTCAGTCTGATCCGTTCAATTAAGGAATGGAGAGAAACTGCTGCAAAAGATGATCCAAAAATCTTCTTCCTTAAAGAAGCAACAGACACTGCAGCCGCTTCTTTTATGAAACTTCAGGACAAAATCAATGATTATTATCTCCGCTGTTCATTAATCAATTATGATACAGGAGCAACTGATATTCTTAAGCAGCAGACAGATAAAATGTTCTTAAATGAAAACGGAGAACTTCAGGATCTAGAAAATCTTTCAAAACTTCCTTTAGCTTCCTGTGATGCTGATAAACCATTGCCACTGGATAATACAGTTAATCCTGCATGGGCAAAAGAAATGGAAGAATTTAAGAAAAATGTAATTGTTCCTATTTACAATAAAGAAATTTCCTGCCTTACAGAAATTCACTGGAGAAAAATCGAAAGTCTTTTTGAACCTTATGTTGCATGGATTAAAGCAATGCCTGAAAATACTGCATCATCTGTAGGTTTAGATAAAATTGTAGAAATTCTTTCCAGTGATACAGAAAGCAAAATCGATGAATACTTAAAACAGGAAGAAGAACATCCTCCAATTGCCCTTGCTACAGTTGATTTAAAGAAAATGCTTCTTTTACGAAGAGATTTTGTTGAACTTCTTCACAATTTCGTAAGTTTTGATGATTTTTACCGATTAGATAAACCTGCAATTTTCCAGTGCGGAACTTTATACATAGACGGTCGTTCCTGTGATTTATGTTTTAAAGTTCTTGATATTAATAAACACGGAATTATGGCTGCCCTTTCACAGTGTTTCCTTATTTATTGTGATTGTAAAAAAACTGGTTCAGAAGAAACAATGCAGATTGCCGCTTTAATCAGTGATGGAGCAACAGACAATCTTCTTGTTGGAAGAAACGGTATGTTCTACGACAGAAACGGAAATGACTGGGATGCAACAATTGTTAAGATTATTGAAAATCCAATCAGCATTAAACAGGCATTCTGGAGTCCATACAAAAAATTAATGCGTATGATTCAGGAAAAACTTGCTTCAAGAGCCGCTGCTGCAGAAGCAAAAGTAATGGACAATATGAGTTCAGCAGTTAATGATCCTAAAACTACTGGTACAGCTGTAAAGAAAACTGATATTGGAACAATTGCCGCTTTAAGTGTTGCATTTACCGGTATTGCTACAGTTGTTGGTGGAATTTTAACTGCCTTCTTTAAATTAGGCTGGTTAATTCCATTTGGCATTTTAGGAATAATTCTTGCAATTTCTTTACCATCCACAATTATTGCATGGAGAAAATTAAGACAGCGTAACATTGGTCCAATCTTAGATGCCTCTGGATGGGCTATAAACGGTTCTATTAAAATTACAACAAGTTTAGGATTAACCCTGACACATTTGCCAAAAAGACCGGCAACTGCCTTCCTTACTTCAAAAGATGTTTACGCTCAGAAAAAATTCCCTGTTAAACGGGTTATTTTAGTAGCAATTCTTCTTATTTTAGTAATTTCAGCCATTTTGATTCAGATTTATCATCCTGAATGGTGGAAATCAATGGGGGACTTTATTAAAGGAATTGGAGATAAAACTAAAGCTGCTGTAGAAGAAGCTGCAGAAAACGTATCTGGTGCTTTACCAACAGCAGATGCATCTGGTACTCAATAATCACTATAGACGAAGGTTAATGAAAAACGGCTGTCTGAACAATTTTTCTTCAGGCAGCCGTTTTTTTTAGTTTTCGCTTAAGGTTATTTTTAATTCTACATCCTGGCGGTTTCGTCTTACAATTACTGTAACTTCATCTCCAGGTTTTTTACTTTCCAAGGCAAGATAATAATCAGCAAGAGTTACAATCTGAATATTATCAATTTGTGTAATTACATCACCGCCAATATTAAATCTGCTGGAATAATATCTTACAGTTTCTGTACCACCTTTTAATCCGCATTTTTCTGCAAAACCGCCTTTTGTTACTTCAGAAACTAAAATTCCACTGCTAACATCCAGTCCTGCATACTGAATAATTCTTCTGTTTAATTGAACAATTTTTGCATCAATTGTTCCTCTCATTACTTTTCCGTAATTTAACAAATCAGAAACAACTCTTACTGCAGTTTCAGATGGAACAGCAAAACCTACACCGGCAGAACTGTTGCTGGAAGAAACAATGGAAGTATTAATTCCTACCATTTTTCCAGTTGTATCAAGAAGAGGACCTCCCGAGTTTCCTGGATTAATAGCAGCATCAGTTTGAATCATATTTCTGATAATACGATTATTGGAATTCTGAATTGGACGACCAAGGCTAGAAACAATACCAGTTGTCATTGTTCGTTCAAGACCAAATGGATTTCCAATTGCAATAACTCTTTGACCAACTTTTAAGGCTGTAGAATCACCAAAAGAAATTGTTTTTAATTCCATTCCAGTTTCTGGTTCAAACTTTATAATTGCCAGATCGCTGTCTAAATCATAACCAACAACTTTTGCTTCGTATTGAGTTCCATCAAACAAAGAAACGTAAATTTTATCAGCACCATTTATTACATGAACGTTTGTAAGAATATAACCTCTTTTATCAATAATTGAACCACTTCCACTTCCACCATCTTCTGCATAAGGATTCAAAAACCAGTCATAGGCTACAACTTTTGTATTAATATTTACAACAGCTTCGTTACAAATTTCATAAACATTAATATTCTGCTGTTCTTCTTTTGAGTAAAGTTCTGAAACTTCCTGATTTGTAATAGTAACAGGATTTTTCTGAAGAATGTCCGGTTCATACTGATTTTCCAAAACATCTTTTTTTTCTTCTGAATCAACTGGTAATTCATTCTGATTTTCCTGATTTTCGGAAGGATTTACATTTTTCCCAGAAACTTTCAAAGTAATAAAACATGTAAGTAAACATGCACAAACAACTGCACAAATTGAAACAATAATTAATTGTCCGCGAGAATATAATTTCATAGGAAATAATTTAATAAATCAGAACAAATATGACAAGCACAAATCTGCTGAAAAATATAAATTTGATTTTATAATATACATTCCGCTGACACTTGATTTAACAAGAAAACCACTGTGTCCTGGACAAAACTTTGCTTCAAAACCACCTTCAAGTCCACGGCAAAAATAATTATCAAGATTTACAACACCAGGTTTTTCATACATTCCAATTGAACTGTGCATTGCAGTCCAGAATCCTAAGCTGGTAGAAGTTACAGGTTTATAAACATAAGAAAAACCGTTTTTCAAAACATAATTTCTAATGCTTAAATCACCATCACCAGCACCCTGAATAAATTCTGAAGAAAAACCAGCGTACCATTTTCTGGAATCAATTCCACTTGCAAATCCAATTCCAAAACCGTTGCCATTATCAACACCAAAAGGACTGAATTGAGGAACCGTTGAAAGACCATATCTGGTAATAAAAGTAAAATTCCAGAAAGTTCCAGAATCTTCTCCCATTTCAAATCCTGCAGTTGCTCTGAATAAAATATTTATTCCAAAAGGAAGTACAAAGTCATCTGCAAAAGAGAAACCTTGTAAAGAAAAACCTGCTTCACCCCATTTTCCAAGACCCCACAAAATTCCACCAGTAACTGGAGATGGAGCAAAAGAAGTTTTATCTTCTCCAATACAAACGTTCATTTTATAAGATGCAAAAGGCATTATAAACGAAGTTTCTGAATGATATGCCATTGGAAGTGTACCAACTGCAGTTCCAGAAGGAGTAAATCCTACTAAAGGCAAAGCAAGACCTGTATCAATTTTTACAGGAACTTCCGAATATTGAGAAGCAGTTTTTATTCCTGCAATATAATTTCCATCTGGCAGAACATTTCCATTGTTATCTGTTCCATTCCAGCTGATATAATTATTCCAGGTGTAAAAATTATTCAGAATACAATTCCATTTTATATTGTTGTTTTCATCTTTTACGTAAACTTCAACTTCTCCATCAGCGGTTACAGAAAAAGACATTTCTGTTTTTGAAAGAGAACCGGAATATTGCGGATTTATCATTTCCCGGGAAAGACTTAATGCTGAAATTTCAAAAGGAGCCTGAACTAATTTTACTTCAAGTTCAACAATTTCAAGAGAGCCAACGTTTACTTTATAATGAAGATCTTTATATCCAAATTTTTTTACAGTAACAGTATGAGTTCCTTCATCAACTTTATTTCTACGGCTTTCTACATAATTGCCATCAATATAAACATCAGCTTCTTTTGGTACATTCAGCAAAGAAATATGACCGAACAATTTTTCAAGATTGATCTCATAAGTCAAACTGTAACCGGAACGAACTTCAATTGAATAATAAGCAGTCTGATAACCTTTTTTTCGTACTTCCATTTTATAAGTACCGGCTGTAAAATTTGTTAAGGTTAAATCTGTACGTCCCTGATATCTTCCGTTTATGTAAACCTCAGAATTATCTATATTACATTTGATTGTAAAAGAGGTTTTATCTTTATTTTCCAGAGTTTTTTTAGAAACAGTTTTTAATTCCGGATAAATCTGCCCATTAGCACAAAAAACAAAAAGTCCAAAAACTAAAATACTAATCAATAATTTTTTTGCCATACCCTTCTCCATGTAAAATATTTTATGAAAATCCAATAAACTAATCTATAGATAAAATCCCCGGGGTACAAAATTTTATTCATTTTCTGAAAACAGAAGTTTATGTTCAAGAAAACTATAATAATTATCCTTATCAATAATTATATGATCTAGAACAGGAATGCCAACAGTTCCAGCCGCAATAATCAAACTTCTTGTAGTTTCCACATCTTCTTTAGATGGCTGAACATTTCCAGAAGGATGATTATGACAAAAAATTAAAGCCGCCGCATTTTCTTTAATTGCATCTCTAAAAACTTCTCTTGGATGAATTAAGGTCTGATTTACAGTTCCAATAGAAACCACACTAATTTTTATAATATTATGACCACCATTCAGAATAATTGCCAGAAAATGTTCTTTTGAAGACATTGCATAATTTTTTACAAAAGGAACTACATCTGAAGGAGTTTGAATCAATGCTCCAAAATGACAGCTTCGTCTTTTTCCCAGTTCCAATGCAGCCGCAATAGAAAGAGCTTTTCCTTCACCAATTCCAGGAATCGCCATAAGATTGTTTACATAATCCTTTTCATCACTTGCATCTAAACAGGCAACAATTTTTCTTGCAAGAATTTCCACTGGAACATTTTTAGTACCAGAGCCAAGAATCAGCATAACAAGTTCAACATCAAAAGGATATCCAAGTCCGTACTTTATAGTTTTCTCTCTAATATTAGGTTTTACTTTTTCTTTTTCCACATATATAATATTGATTACAATTATTTAAAAAATGATAACTTTTGGAAAAATTTATGAAAAAATTTAGTTTTTTTTCTCTTTTAACAATTTTTATATTCAGTTTAATTGCCTGTAACACTTTATTCTGGATAAATACAGAAACTAAACAACCATCAGAACCAATTCAACTAAAACGCACAATTATTGGTCCCGGATATTTAACAGCGAATCAACTTCACGGCTATTTTATGTCTCAAAATCCAGATGCTGATTCTTTCCAGGTAAAACGACTGGCGCAATATTATATTCTTGAAAGTTCCTACGAACACATAAATTATTCCATGGCATTCGCTCAAATGTGTCTCGAAACAGGTTATTTAAGATTTGGAAATCTTGTTACACCAGAAATGCACAATTACTGCGGATTAGGAGCAATGGATAAAGATCATCCTGGTGAAGTTTTTGAAACTGAACGGCTTGGAGTAAGAGCTCATATTCAGCATTTACAGGCCTATGCTACAACCGAAGACCAGAAATTACATTTAGATTTAGTTGATCCAAGATATAACTGGGTACATAAAACAAAATTCGTTGAAACAATAGACGGACTGGCAGGAACCTGGGCAACAGACCCTGCTTACGGAAAAAAACTAGAAGCAATTCTTCAAAAAATGGAAGAGTTTGTAAATAAACCTTAAAAAAAAAATCTTTCCTTCAACTGATTTTTACATTTCAGTTAAAAGGAAAGATTTACTAGTTTTTACATCAGTATAATTTTACTGACAGCAATTTTTTAGTCACCAATAGTAGTTCCAATATATTCTTCGTCATTTAAGATAGCCTGAATATTTGGAATATTTTTACCACCAGCACAAATTACCTTCATTTTTAATTCACTGGCTTTTTTAGATGCAATTGGGTCAAATGGACAATTTTTTCCAGGAGTCCATTCATCACCAACCATTTTTCTAAAATCAGCCCAGGAAATTGTATCCAAAGGTTTTGCATCAGGATTTTTTCTTGGATCATCTGTGTAAACTTTTTCAATATTAGAAAGATTTACAATTGTTTTTGCATCAAATTTTTCACCAAGATAAACTGCATCTGTATCAGTAGAAAAACCTGGTTTCCATCCAGAAGCAACTAAAACCTGACCATCAAATTTCAAATCTTCTAAAGTAGGATTGTAAACAACATCATTTTTACAATAATCACCAAAACAAGCCTTTAAAAGCTGAGCATTGATTCTTGTAGCCATAATACCAATCCAGTCTGCTGAATTTGCATCGGCCTTCATATTTGTAATTCCAGCAACTTCATTATATGCATTCTGATAAACACGGGCAGGAGCTCCACCACCAGCAACCAGAATTAAACGACGGCTTTTATCTTCATCAAGCCATTTTGTACACATAGAAACAAATTTTCCTAAGAACTCTGTATCAGGTTTTTCAGGAACAATAATTGAACCACCAACTGATAAAACTTTAGTCATAAATAACCTCTTTTTTATTGATAAACACCTTTAACAATTGGAAGATTCCAGTATGCACTATAACTTGAAATAGTGCTGGATGCTTCTTCCCAAACTGTCTGTAATGCAAATGAACGATAGAATCTTACAACAGAATTTTCCTGTGCAAATGCCTTAAGCTGATTTAATCCTCTTGAAAAACAAATATGATATGCATCAAGATTTCCAAAATAATAAGACTGAACATTTTCAATATCAGGCCATTTTTTCCATTCCATGCCGCATCCTAAAGCAACATCTATAGGAACCCAGCCAAAATTCTGAAGATAGATTTCATTCCACCAGTGAGCCTGAGTTTTTAAATTCTGATTAATAAGAATACCACAATTTATATTTGTAGAAACACCGGCAGTTCTTGCCAATGCAGCAAAAATTACAGCAAAATCGTAAGCATCCCCTTTATTTCTGGAAAGCAATTCCAAAGGATCAGCATCATCTTTACGTGTTTTACTTAAAACTTCATAATTATTGCACATATAATTATAAATTAACTGAGCTTTTTTATACTGATTGTTTTCTTTTCCAATAATTGTTTTTACAAGATTTGCAACATCTTCGTTATCAGCAGGAATAATTTCATCAGGGTAACAAAGAGTATTAAATAAATCTTTATTATTTTCTTTTACAGAAGCAATTTTATCAGATTTTACCGAAGTTTTGATTTCATAACTGTCAATAATGAAAGTCTGAGTTAGATTTTCATTCATAACATTATTTCTATTAACAGAAATCTGCTGAACATTACATTTCTGATAATCTTTTTGAGAAGGAGTAGGAGAAATTTCTGTTATCTGAACAGAAGGCTGACTTGCAAAAACTTCAGGAACAGGACATCTGATTGATAAAGTTCCATTGTCATCAGACATTAAATCCCGAATATTAACTTCATACTGTAAAAGGAATTGTTTTTTATTAATGTATTCTTTTGTACCAGCAGCATTATTAACAGTAAAAGGAACAGGTTCACTGGAATCTTTGCCATTAGTTACAAGAACTACACCTGTATATGCACCATCAGGAACTCTAACTTTAATTTCATTATTATTCCATGAAACATAACCATATTCAGATTCAGAAACTTCAACCATTTTATCAACAAGCATAGAAGAAGTAATATAATCAACATTTTTAATACGATTGTTATAGTCAGCAGTAAAAAGTACCTTTGATTTATTTCTTAATTCGCCAAAATTAGTTCCTTCAATTTTTAAAATCTGTCCAACAGCAAGAGATGAACTGGAAATATTTGTGATTGATGGTTTTGAATTAATCTGTTCTTCTGGAACTAAAACAGGAATTTCTTCGTCGTTAGCAAAGAATGTAGAATTAGAACGCATATTTTTTGTTCCAACTACAACCAGACCATCCTGAACATTAGCAGGTAAAACAATTTTAATCTGAGTATCAGACCAGTTTACATAAGAACTGGAAGTTAGTTTTACACCAGCAAATTCTACATAACTAGATTCAGGTTCTCTTTCAGTTCCAAAATTCTGCCCCGAAATAACAATAATATCACCGGGAGCACCAACAGGAGGATTTATTTTTTCAATAACAGGAGCGGGTTTATTCTTATTCTGAACAAGAAAAAATATAGAAAATCCAACACCAAGTATAAATGCAAAACACGCTACCCTAAGCAGCGCGTATTTGCGAAAATAATAACTAATTTTACTACAAGAGTTCACAACTATTGACCTGCATTAGCAGTATCCTGGAACGATATCTTAATTTCTACAGGAATATCATTCATATCAGGAACTGTAATCTTAATTGATTTTTCTGTATCTTCAAATTTAGGACGGAAAACATCGAATTTTCCCATAGATCTTCTACCAGGAATTTCGTTGCTAATATTTTGAATATTTATATCGCGTCCAAATGAATAAACATCTGAATTAGAAGATAAAGCTGTTTCAGGAATATTACCAGAAACAACTCTGCTTCTGTTAGTATTCAAAGATACAGGTGAAGAACTGCGAGCTGGAACCACCAAAGCTGTAGAAGTCTTTTCTTCAGAAGTAGAAGTCTTGTTACCGGTTAACTGAACTGGAAGAAGAATTGCAGTACAAACAGCCGCTGCGGCAGCAACACTTGGAACCAATTGTTTCCAATTAAAGGATTTTTCTTTAGAACTGGCTTTAATTGTTTTTGAATACTTCATTTTCATCTGAAGACGTTCAAAACTCTGGTCCATAAAAGTCTGATCTAATTTTAAATCAGCAGCATCAGAACTAAAAATCGAGTGTAACTTTTTAAGTTTTTCCAATTCCTTTTTACATTTTTCACAGGAATTTAAATGATTTTCGTATTCAGCCTTATAAATTTCAGGCATTTCATTATCAAGATAAATTGAATGAATATCTCTAGTCGGACAAAAAGACATCATCTTCTCCTATTAACTTTAATAACTGTTCTCTGGCTCTAAATACCCTAACCTTTACATTTCCCTCTGTAATACCCAGAACCTTACCAATTTCCTTATAATTAAGATCACCATATTCTCTTAACATAAGAACTTCCTGCAAGTTTTTAGGAAGCTTTTTCAGGGCTTCCCTTGCAATTTCTTTAGAATCCTTTTTAAGCAAAGAAACTTCACCAGAATCAATCTTATGACGGTCTTCGTAAAGCACCTTTTCATAAGCCTTTCTTTCTCTATCCTTACGTTTAATGTAATTTAATGATGCATTCTTTACTACGCGGATAAGCCAGTATTTAGCATCATTGATAGATGGGAAAACCAAAGCCTTTTCATTTGCTTTTATCAGAGAATCATGAACTAAATCTTCTGCAGCTTCTTCATCATTAACAATTCTGTAAGAAATAATGTAAAGCATCTGCATGGATGCATCATAGATTTTCTTAAAATCGACAGGATTAGCAGCATTCAAAGCAACACTAAGTTCTGTCTGACTGTCTTCTGTATTATTAAACACAACAACCTCAAATTCGTTACATAAATTTTTCATAAACCGACTATAAAATTTAACAAATAGGGTTACGAAAAGTTATAAAAATAAGTTTTTTCTTATATTATCCTCTCTTCCAGGTTGGACCTGTTGGAGTATCAATTATAGTAATTCCACGAGCAGTTAACTCATTACGAATTTCGTCAGCTCTCGCAAAATCTTTATTCTTTTTAGCAGCAGTTCTTTCAGCAACCAAAGCATTAATTTCTTCAGCTTCAGGATCGCCAGCATGAACATCAACAGAAACAAGAGATTCTTTTTCCTGTTCTTTATAAACTTTTAAAGCATTTTCAATAACACTTAAACTAAGAACCTTATCCATTTTATAAATAGCAGCAAGAGCATCAGAAGCTTTTACCCCGCCCTTACCGTTTGATTCTTTTTGAATTGCAGCCATAGCAACCGGAGTTGCAAGGTCATTTTCCAAGCCTTCCTTAAACTTAGCAAAGTTTTCACCTTTGTAAGAATTAGATCCAAGAATCTTATCAAAGTTTTCTAAAGTCAAACCAAGCTTTTCTTCATCATTAGCTTTTGCAATCAATTTTGCAACACGGCCATTTAAAGCAGCACGACCATTTTTAGCACTTTCCAAAGCATCAAGACTAAATACCAGCTGTTTTCTGTAGTGACCACCCAAAAGGAAGAAACGATAATCCAAAGGTTCAAAACCTTTATCCTTTAAGCTGAAACCTTTTTCAGCAGGAAGAGTTGTCTGCAAAGTAATAAAATGACCGCTAGACTTACTCATCTTACCGCCTTCAAGAATAAGGAATTCATTATGAAGCCAGTAATTTACCCAAGGACCTTTAGCTCTTTCAGCTTCGTCAAAACTACCTTCAGACTGAGCAATTTCATTTGTATGATGAACTGGAACATGGTCAATACCACCAGTATGAATATCAAAATGTTTGCCAAGATATTTCATAGACATAGCAGAACATTCAATATGCCATCCAGGATAACCGCGACCCCAAGGAGAATCCCAAGTCATAGCCTGATCTTCAAATTTAGATTTTGTAAACCAAAGAACAAAGTCACCAGGATTACGTTTATTTTCATCAACAACAACAACCTTACGTTTACCAGCACCAGCTTTAAGTTCGTCAAGATTTAAGTTAGCAAGTTTGCCATAATCATCATAAGTAGAAATATCATAATATAAGTTACCGCCAGCCATATAAGTATGACCATTAGCTTCAATCTGCTTAATCAAATCAATCATTTCCTGAATATGTTCAGTAGCCTTACAAATAACATCAGGATGACGAATATTCAAAGCATCAATATCAGCCATAAAAGCATCAGTATAGAATTTTGCAACTTCCAGTACCGACTGATGTCTTTCAGCAGCAGTTTTTTTCATTTTATCTTCGCCGTCATCCCCGTCTCCAGTAAGATGACCAACATCAGTAATATTCATTACATGCTTAATGTCATAACCCAAAAGCTGCAAAGTCTTATCAAGAATATCAAGGAATACATAAGCACGAAGGTTACCAATATGAGCATAATTATAAACAGTAGGACCGCAACCATAAAAACCACAGTAACCCTCAGTAATAGGCTTAAATTCCTGCATTTTACGACCCATAGTGTTATACAATTTCAAACTCATAATTCACCTCACTTATAAATATGTCAAATCAGTATACCAAATTTTACATATATTCACAACAAGGACGTTCCCGCCACAAAAAAGTGTCGGTCGCTACGTTCCGGGTTCCGCCGTCCGCTCCATTCCTCCGCCTGCGCTCCGGAACAGCTGCGCTGCCCTGCACATCGCTAACGTAAAAAAAAAGGACCTGCCATTTAAGACAAGTCCTGAACTCTAGTCACAAGGTAAACTGGCACTAAAATCTTGAGTAAAATCATACAAATCTTCATAGTCGCCAAATAAAATTGACTCCGCAAACTCAGTATAGATTTTAATAGATTTTTCTTCAGATAAAGTAAAATTATCTTCTTTACCAGAATCAAAAAAAGAAATTGGAAAACCATAAGTTTTTTTAAGAATTTCAATTACCAGCAAATCAGGATTTTCCAGAATCTGATCTTCAGTAAATTTATTTCTACATTCCAGGTAGGAATTTATATTTTTCTCTGTCACCATAAAAAAAGCTTTGATTTCTTCTTCTGTCATAAATAACTCCAGATATAGATTATAATTTAAAGATTAGTTCAAATCAATTTTTGACATGGGATTTTTGGAGGAAAGAGAGATGGAAGTTTCTTTCAAATTCCTCTGTCCCTTTTGATTTATAATTTCATTTACTATATAATTATTTCTTATGGAAAATATTCAGGAAATTATAACTTCATTAAAAAATTTTAACGCTTTCAAAGGAATCATAAAAACTGATGAACCTATGGCTCAAAAAACAACCTTTAAAATTGGTGGTAATGCAGCTCTTTTTGTGGCTCCTCAAAACTATTATTCTTTTCAAATTGTTTTAAATGTTGTTTCTTTCTACAAAGCTAAGTTTTTTATTTTAGGCGGAGGAAGTAATATTGTTTTTCCTGATGAAACTTTTGATGGTGTTATAATTTCAACCCAGGAATTTAATGACATATTGATTATGCCTCCAGAAGATTGTCCTGAAGATTTTGGTAAAATTCAGCTTAATGAAAATCAAGTACTGGTTTCCTGTTTTTCTGGAACCCCAATGGCAACTCTTGTTAATTTCTGTACTAAAAACAATATTTCAGGTGTTGAACCTTTTGCAGGACTCCCAGGTTCTGTTGGTGGAGCAGTTTTTATGAATGCCCGCTGCTTTGATACTTCAATTTCTGATATTCTTTTTGCAACAAGTTACATGGATTATTCCAAAGAAAAAGTTTCTCTCGAAAAATGTAAATATAATCCTCAGGAATGGGCATATAAAAAATCTCCATTTCAAAATACTTCAAAATTTATTACAACAGCAACATTTCTTTTGACTCATAAAACTGAAAATGATCATCAGATAATTGAAGAAGAAAATAAAAAATTTATAAATGAACGAGTTTCTAAAGGCCATTTTAAATTTCCAAGTGCTGGTTCTGTTTTCAAAAATAATCATGCGTTTGGAAAACCAAGCGGAAAACTTATAGATGAATGTGGCTTAAAAGGGTACACAATCGGAGGAGCTCAAATTGCTGAATTTCACGGAAATTTCATTGTAAATATAAATAAAGCAAAAGCTTCTGATATAAAAGCCCTGGTTGATTATGCTATTGAGAAAGTTCAAAATAAATTTGGTTTTTTACTTGAGCCAGAAATAATTTTTGTCGATAAATAATAGAGAATAAGTAGGTTTATCCCTATTTGACATTTTTTTAGTATATTTTATACTAATAATGGTGGGTTTCATATGCAGTTACAAATTAATAAATTTCAAAAGGGCTCATATATTGTTGTAGAAGGAAAATCTGACAGTGATAGATTTTATATTATTCAGTCAGGTCAGGTACAATGTTTTAAAACTTCTTCAACTGGAATCAAACCTGTTTTATACGGACCAGGAGACTTCGTTGGTGTAGTTCCTTGTATGTCTGGTCACTCACAAATCGAAACTGCAATTGCTCAATCAGATGTAGTTGCAATTTCAGTAAAACGTGAACAATATCCTGAATTAATTGTAAACAATACTGCAGTTGCTCTTAAAATAATCCGTACATTCGCAAACAGAATGAGACAGATGAATCAAATGCTTACAATTGCAACCTTAAACAAAGTTGCAGCTGATTCTTCCGAACAAATTTTTAAAGTTGCAGAATTTTATGAAAATACATATAAAAATGATATTGCAATATACGCTTACTACCAGTATTTAAAAACTAAACCTGAAGGTCAGAATGCTGAAATTGCAAAGCAAAAGTTTATTAAATTAAAACAGAGAACAAATGCAGTTTATTTTGAACCAACAAAAGATTTAACTCGTGAATATCCAAAAGACACAATGATTTTCTCTGAAAACCAGAGTGGATCTGATATGTTTATTATCCAAAGTGGTGAAGTTAAAATTTCAAAAGTTGTTGATAATAATGAAGTTACTTTAACCATTCTTCACAAAGGTGATATGTTTGGTGAAATGGCTCTTCTTGAAAATAAACCTCGTTCTGCTTCTGCAATTGCTCATACCGATTGTAAATTGATGGTAGTCAATCTTGCAAACTTTAATCAGATGGTTTCCACACAGCCACAACTTATCTCAAGACTAACAACAACTTTAGCTGAACGTTTGTGGTCAATGTATCGCCAACTTGATAATGCAAATCTTTCTGATCCATACCAGAAAATGCTTGATATGCTTTCTCTTCAGATTGAAAAACAAAAGATTAATGTAGATAAATTATTTATAAAATCTCAACAGACAGATCTTACACCAAAAGATTTATGTAATATGTGCGGAATTCCTTTGGAACATCAGCCAAGAATTATCTATGATTTCCAGCAATCTCCACATATTAAACTTGTTGATGGAAAAATTTACATTAAAGATATTCCAGAACTTCTTAAACAAACACAATTTTATAGAAAACAAAAATAACTTTTCTAACTTTTAGTTGTTTATTAACCGATAATACTATTATGAAAGTTAGATTAATTATTTTTGCATTTTTACTTTCCTCAATTAAATTATTTTCTCAAAATGCTGTACCCAACGGATATCAGAATATTAAACTCGGTATGGATTTAGAAGAAACTAAAGAAGAATTAGTAAAAAATCCTGATTTTGGTTACCATGGGGACAGAGATGTTTCTCTTTTACCAGGAGGAAATAAACAGGTTTTAATTGAAACTGATGCCGAATTCAGCACTAGCACAAATTTTCTTACAAGATGCTGGTTCCAGTTTTACGAAAATAAATTATATATAATTACAATTAATCTTAATAAAGAAAAAATTGATTATTACTCAATGTTTACAACTTTAACAGATAAATATGGATTACCAACAAAACTTGATCCTAAAAAAGCAATCTGGGAAAATGATGAATATACAATGATTCTGGAAAAACCAGTTTCAATTAAATACATAGAAAAAGCTACTTATAATCAACTTCTAACTTCTGCAAATGTTGAAAAATCAGGATTTGAAATTACAAAACAAATGTTTATGGATGAATTTTAAAATGAAAAAATTTTTATTTACATTAATCATACTCTCTTTATCAATTTTTGTTTCTTGTCAAGAAGATTCTAAGTTACCTAAAAAAGATCTTACAATCACAAGAACTGATGGTTCCCAGATTACTTTAAATGTTGAAATTGCTAAAACTCCAGAAACAAGACAGTTTGGTTATATGGAGCGTAAAACAATCCCTGATGGAACTGGAATGATTTTCGTCTTTGAATCAGACCAGATTTTATCATTCTATATGAAAAATACCCCTCACCCACTTTCAATTGCATATATTGATTCTACAGGAAAAATTAGAGATATTTTTGACATGAAACCATTCAGTTTAGATACAATTTTCAGTACATGTTCAGTTAGATATGCTTTGGAAGTTCCTCAAGGCTGGTATGAAAAGAATCAAATAAAAAAGGGAGACTTTATAAATCTCCCTTCTTCATGGTAAAAAATTAATTATTCATCTTTTTCCAATTTCATTAATTCTATAGCTGCAATTTTGTCATTTGGATCAAATTCTAAAACCGTAGTAAAATAATTTCTGGCATCCTGTTTTCTTCCTTCTGCAAGTGCAAGATATCCTAAGTTAGAAATTACTTTTGTACTTTCTGGTTCAATTGCAAAGGCTTTCTCCAGATTTTCTTTCGCTTTCTTAAAATCTTTTTCCTGAATATAGCACAAAGCCAGTTCATTAAAAGTATCAGAATTATCAGCACCATATTTTACAGCTTCTTCAAAAGCAAGTCTTGCATCAGCAAAACGTTCAATTTTTCTTAATCCCCATCCTAGCAGGAACCAACCATTCCAGACATCAGGATTTGACTGCAAGAAAACTCTAATTTCTTCAAGCCCCTTTTCTTCTTCACCATTCATTATCAATTCATAAGCATTACTGAATCGAACATCATCCATATTCTGGCTTTTAATATTATTAACAATTTCAGAAGCTCTTTCTTTCTTGTAAATACCATTTTCGCCTAAATCTTCATCAGATAAATCAACAGTTAATGCTAAATATGAATCAAAACAATCTTTTGCTTCTCTATATTTATGCTGTTTTAAATAGAAAAATCCTGCGTTAAAAAAAGCATCTGTTAATGGAGGATCAGCTTCCATCGCCTGCAAATAATAAGATAAAGCATCATTATCATAAGCATCAGCATCTTCAAATAATCCATTTCTTCTGTAACTATCAGCTCTTTGATCTAAGAATAACGCATAATTCAAAACAACAGCTTCGTCTTCTGGATCAAAACCATACAAAGCCATAAAAATTTCTTCTGCTAAATCCCAGTCTTCATTTTTAGTTTTAAGAATAGCAGCTTCACATAATTCTTTTTTGAGATTAGGTTTTACCTTTTTCAAAATTGAGCGATAATAATCTAAATGAGGATTCTTTTTATCATATGCCAAGACAGTTAAGAGACCTGCTAAAACCTGTTCAGTTGTAATTTCTTCCGGATTAAATGAACCTGGATCTTCATCAGTTTTTCTTTGTACTGGAAGTTTAATTGTTTTATCAATTGGAAAAGCTGAATCTGAAATATTAAAATTTTCTGGAATTTCAATAAAATAGATACCCTCAAGAGCATTTGTACTACTCATAAAAACACCTTATATAAAAAAATAATTAGCGAGACAATTAATATTTATTCTGAAACTGCAGTCTGTGATTCTGCATTCTGTTGATTACCTAATACAGATTTCTGGAATGTAGTAATAAAACTATTGATGTGAAGTTTATATGTCATAGGTACAATATCATTATTAAAGGCAATATGTACACTAGAAATATCTTTTCTTCCTTCCAAAAATTCTGCTCTAGGAATTATTCCCTGAACAATAATTGATTCATTTGTATCAATAAAATCTATTTTCAGATTAATTGGTTTTCCAACAAGAAATTTTGGAACTCCAACTAACATTACTTTTGCACCAGAGAATGACAAATCTTTCAAAATACAACGTCTTGGAACATTATCTATCCAAACAACAGATTCTTCTTTTTCAATTCCAAGTTTTCTTAATGTATTTTTATTTATATCAATACGATCTTCTTTTCTATTGTAAAAGTTTTCACTTGCTTCAAGAAATTCACCAATTCTATAAATTAATTCATCAGGTGGTCTTTGAGTAAAATCTAAAGTTACAACAGATAATTCTTTTGTATTCTGATATGGTTCCAAACTTTGAACACTACATGTAACGTAAAAATGAATTGTTTCATTACCCTGATCAATAAAACAATATTTTAACTGTACTGTTGCATCTTTATTTTTCTGCATTTCCTGATATGCACCACTACCAGTTCCAATAATTATTTTTGCCATTTGTAATGTTGATGAATTAATAATACATGGCCATTGTCCACCATTACATTTTAAGTAAACTTGTCGAGGGTCTATATGAAGTGCTTTTAAATTTGCTTTTGTGAAAACAATTTCTTTATCTCTAAAAAAATCATAATATTTCGCAATTTGATTACTGTTTACAATAGCCATATATTAAATAGTATATTAAAGATTGGTTTCTAGCAAGTTATTTAGCAAATAAATTAATAAAAAAAACAGGCTACTTTATAGTAACCTGTTTCATGAAAATTAAAAATATTTCAATTATTCTGCTGCAGCTTCTGTTGCTGCTGGAGCAGCTACTGCATTTCTAGCTTTGTTTTTTAAGTTAGCATTACAGAATTTACAAATATTTAATGTATTTCCATCTACTTCCTTTTCAAAAAGAACTTTAATATTTTCTTTTCCACAGATAGGGCATTTACCTCTTCCGTGCTGAGGAAGTGTTCTGATACCAGCTCCACGGTGATTCTTAGACATATTGAACTCCTTTTATATAAGGCCAAACTTAAGTCCAGCCTTATGAGTTTTCCTCAAACTTATTCAGCTTTTGGTTCTTCTTTCTTTTCAGCAGTCTTTTTTGAAGTTGCTTTTTTTGCTGGTTTTTCAGCAGCATCTTCTTTTGACTTGCTTGATGTTGTTTTTTTAGCTTTTGTTGTTGCGCTTGCTTTTGGAGCTGCTTTTTTAGCAGGTTTTTCTGCTTTTTCAGCTTCTGTTTCAAGTTTGAAATCAACTAATTCTAAAATTACTACATCAGCAGCATCACCCTGACGATATCCTAATTTAAGAACACGAGTATATCCACCATTACGATCTTTCATACGTGGTGCGATATCAGTAAACAATTTATTAAGAATTTTTTCATCCTGAATAAATTTTGCTACTTCACGACGATTATGTACTGTGTCTTCTTTAGCTCTTGTGATAAGCTTTTCAGCTGATTTACGTACTTCAAGAGCCTTTGATTTAGTAGTAGTAATTCTCTCATATCTGAAGAGTGATGTTACCATATTTCTAGACATAGCACGGCGATGTGCTGTTGTTCGTGAAAGCGGATTAAAACCATTCTTATGATTCATCTGATTCTTCCTTCTGCTTAGTTAAGTTGGCAGCATTCTTAAGATGACTATAATCTGTCATTCCAAGAGTAAGATTCCATTCAAGGAGTTTCTCTTTAATTTCAGCAAGAGACTTTTTACCAAAGTTTCTTGTTTTTGCAATGTCATCTTCAGTTTTTTTAGTTAATTCGCCGATTGTACGAATATTTGCATTTTTCAAACAATTTGATGAACGAACTGAAAGTTCAAGCTCTTCTACTGGAGTATTGAGCAATTTCTGAACTCCTTCATCTCCTTCATCTGTTTCATCTGCCCCAATTACATCTTTATCATTAAAGTTGATAAAAATTGAGAAATGATCTTTTGCAATTTTTGCAGCTTCAGCTAATGCATCTTCTGGAGCAATTGTTCCATCTGTCCAAATTTCTAAGTTCAACTGGTCATAGTCAGATCTCTGTCCAACACGACAAGGTGTAATAGAATATTTAACTTTTGGAATTGGAGTGAAAATAGCATCCATAGGAATTGTTCCAAGAATTTCTTTTTCATTTAATTCTGCAGGAACATAACCTCTACCGAGATCAACTTCAATTTCAACATCAAGACGTGCTTCCTCATTCATTGTGAATACGAGCAAATCTTTAGTCATTACTTCAAGCTGACCTTCTTTTGCAAAATCATCACTCTTAACTACACCAGGACCTTTGAATTCATAAAGAATTGTATCTTGTTCAAGATCACCAGGTAATTTAAGACGTATCTGTTTTAAACTATTAATAATTTCAAGTGTATCTTCTGCAACATGTGGAATTGCTCCGAATTCACTATCAATTACTTTGGCAGTTCCATTTTCATCATAAGAAGTAATGCGAATTGCAGTAATTGCATAACCCTGAATTGATGAAAGAAGAACTCTTCTTAATGTGTTACCAACTGTTGTACCAAAACCTGTTTCAAATGGATACGCTGTAAATTTTCCGTAATTAGGGTTTGTACTCATGTGTTCAAATGAAATGCCTTTAGGCTTCTTAAAACCTTTAAGCAAATTTTTACGAGCCATTCGAACTCCTTATTATTTAGAATAGTATTCAACAATAAGGTTTTCTTTAACTGCGTAATCAATATCACTTTTTGCAGCTAAGTTGATAACCTTTCCAGTAAAATTATCTTTATCTACTTCAAGCCATGCAGGAACAATCTTGTCACCATTTGCAACGAGCATTTTCTTTACACCTGAAGAAGATTTGCTTGTATCTTTGAAGGAGATAACATCACCTACTTTTACTAAGTAAGAAGCGATATCTACTTTTTTTCCGTTTACTGTAACATGACCATGACTTACTAACTGTCTAGCCTGATTACGAGTTTTAGCAAAACCCATACGGAAAATAACGTTATCTAATCTAGATTCCAAAATCTGGAGTAACATTTCACCTGTAATTCCATCTTTCTTTGTAGCCATAACGTAATATTTACGGAACTGTTTTTCCATTACGCCATAGATGAATCTTACCTTCTGTTTTTCATCAAGCTGAATACCATATTCAGACTTCTTTCTTCTAACTTCTTTCTGATTTCTCTTAGATTCTTTAGTATAACCCATTACAACAGGATTGATTCCTAAAGCTTTACATCTTTTTAAGAGAGGTTGTGTGCTTTTTCCCATAATTGCCTATCTCCTTCGTAATTACATGCGTCGTGTCTTTCTAGGACGACAGCCATTATGTGGAATTGGAGTTACATCAGAAATTGATTTAACTTTCAAGCCCAACTGTCCCAAAGAACGAATAGCGTTTTCACGACCCATTCCAGGACCTTTTACATATACATGAACTTCACGCAAACCATAGCTTGCTGCTTTCTGAACTGCTGTTTCTGCTACTGACTGAGCAGCAAATGGTGTAGATTTTTTTGCACCACGGAAACCAAGTCCACCTGATGAAGCCCATGACAAAGCATTACCTTTCATATCAGTGATTGTTACGATAGTATTATTGAATGTTGCCTGAATGTAAACATTACCTTCATAAACACTCTTCTTTTCCTTTCGTTTTCTAACGGTAGCCACTTATCTTTCCTCCGCCTTATGCTTTCTTCTTATTAGCAACTGTCTTCTTCTTACCCTTACGAGTACGAGCGTTTGTACGAGTTCGCTGTCCGCGTACTGGAAGACCTCTTTTGTGGCGAAGACCACGATAACAGCCAATGTCAATAAGACGTTTTAAATTAAGACCGATTTCTGAACGTAAACGTCCTTCTGTCTTAAAGTTAGCGTCAATAACTTCACGAATTTTAGCTAATTCTTCCTGAGTAAGATCGTTTGCCATCTTAGAAGGATCAATTTTTGCCATTTCGCAAATTTTCAAAGCCGATGTACGGCCGATACCGTAAATATAAGTTAAAGCGGTATCTACATGTTTGTTAGGGATATCAACTCCCGCAATTCGAGCCATCTGTTTCTCCTTAAGCCTTAGCCCTGTCTCTGCTTATGTTTTGGGTTTGTACAAATGATACGGATAATACCATTTCTCTTAATAACCTTACACTTATCACAGATAGGTTTTACACTGGTTCGTACTTTCATATAAAAGCCCCCATGAGAATTGTATTTCACCGAACCTTAAGCACCACGCAATGTGAGCAATTCGGTAAAAATTAATATACCAAGATTCTCATTTCTTTTCTACTATTAATTCACAAAAATTTTAAAATATCTTAAAAAAAATACGAAAAACTTGGTTTAATTTCTTAAACCAAGTTTCGATTTGATATTAAGTTCTATTATAAACTTCGTGATCTGATTTTGCCCTTCTTTGTAAGACCATCTTGATGATGCATCTTAAGAAGTGCTTCAACCTGACTCATTGTATCCAAATCAACACCTACCAAAATGATAAGTGAAGTACCACCCATCAGCTGAGCAACAGACTGAGGGAAGCCGAATGCATGTTGAACAACTGTCGGAATAACAGCGATCAATGCAAGGAATAAAGATCCAGGTAATATAAGTCTATTTAATATTTTTGTAAGATATTCTTCTGTTTTATCAGAACGTACACCAGGGATGGAGCCGCCGTTTTCCCGGATGTTTCTTGCAATTTCTGTAGGGTTCAGTGTTACCTGAGTGTAGAAGTATGCAAAGAAGATAATAAGAAGTACTAACAAAATATTGTACCAAACACCAGTTGGGTTTAAGAATCTCGAAAGAGCACCTACCCAAGGTTTTGCATTAGAACCATTTGCTAATGTAGATATAATAGACAAAGGTAATGTCAAAATTGAAGAAGCAAAAATCAAAGGAATTACATTCGAAGGATTAACTTTGAATGGAATATATGTACTCTGACCACCATACATTTTTCTTCCAACTACACGCTTTGCATAGTTTACAGGAATCTTTCTCTGGCCTGATTCTTCAAAAATTACCAATGCAATAATTGCAATAAACATTACAAATACAAGGATGACAAATACCAGTCTTACTTCGTTTGCTTTTACAGCTCTAACCAATTCTACAATTGCATTAGGCATACGAGCAACGATACCGGCAAAAATCATCATTGAAATACCATTTCCAATACCACGAGCTGTAATTTGATCTCCTAACCATACAGTAATCATAGATCCAGTTGTGACTGTTACCATTGTAATCATTTTAAACATAACCTGATTCTGGATAACAACACAATTTGGAATACTATTTGCATATACTGTTACACCCCAGGCCTGGATAAGACAAACAACGATTGTACCAATACGTGAGTACTGAGTAATCTTTCTCTGTCCTCCATCTTCCTGAGATATACGTTTAAGAGCAGGGAATATAATCACAGCAAGCTGCATAATAATCTGCATAGAAATGTAAGGCATTACACCAAGCATGAAAATCGAGAAGTTAGAGAATGCTCCACCAACAAAGAAGTCCATATAACTTGCGAACGCATTATTATTTTCTTTTGCTAAATTGTCAAAGTAATCAAGAAGAACTTTAGCATCAATTCCAGGAACAGTAATAACTGAACCTAAACGGAAAACTGCTAAAATAAGCAATGTAAAGAACATTCGCTTTCTTAATTCTTTAACTTTAAACATATTTACAATTGGATTGCTTGCCATGGTCTACTCCGGATTATTTCTCGCTTTCAGCAGCTTTTACTGAACCGCCAGCTTTTTCAATTTTAGCTTTAGCAGATTCTGAAACTTTTGCTACTTCAACAGTAAGTTTCTTTGAAAGGTCACCGTTTCCAAGAATTTTTACAACAGATTTACTCTTTGCAGAGAAGAAACCTTTTGCAACAAGTGATTCATTGTTTACAGTTTCACCATCATTAAATTTTGCTTCAAGCTGATCAACGTTGATACATACGTATTCTTTCTTGAAAGGATAGTTTGAAAATCCTTTATGAGCGATACGTCTGTAAAGTGGCATCTGTCCACCTTCGAAACCAACGTAAGTCTTTCCACCAGAACGTGACTGCTGACCTTTGTTACCTTTACCAGCTGTTGTACCGAGTCCTGAAGAAGAACCACGACCAACTCGTTTTGGCTGTTTGTTAGCACCCTGAGGAGCGCTAAGGATTGGATTATATTCTGCCATTTTAGATCTCCTCAACTTTTACTAAGTGAGATACAGCAGCAATCATTCCACGAACAGCTTCATTGTCAGTAAGAACGTTAGATGAACTAATTTTCTTAAGACCGAGACTGCGTACTGTAGCAACTTTAGCAGGTTTCTGACCAATTGTACTTTTAATTAATGTAACTTTTAACTGTTTTGCTTTAGCCATACATTAACCCCACAACTCATCAAGAGTTTTACCTCTATTGGCAGCAACTTTTTTAGCGTCCATTAATTTTGAGATTGCATCAAATGTTGCACGAACAACATTTACTGCAGAGTTAGATCCCAATGATTTAGACTGAACGTCTGTTGCACCAGCAGCATCCATGATATCACGTACTGTACCACCAGCGATAATTCCAGTACCGGAACAAGCAGGTTTTAACAATACTTCAGAGCTCTTATATTTACCAATCATATCATGTGGTAAAGTTCCGTTTTTCAATGGAACAGTAATAAGATTTCTCTTAGCTTTATCAATACTCTTTTTAATAGCTTCAGATACATCGTTAGCTTTACCAAGTCCGTATCCTACACGACCTTTACCATCACCTACAATTGTAAGAGCTGAGAACGACATACGACGTCCACCTTTTACAGTTTTGCAAGTTCTGTTAAGTTTTACGAGTTTTTCTACAAACTCTTTTTCTTTTGGCTCTTTATCAAATTTTTTCTGATGTTCTTCCATTTCTAACTCCTAGAATTCGATTCCGGCTTTACGAGTGCCATCAGCGAGAGCTTTAACAACACCATGATAAAGATATCCATTACGATCAAAAACTACCTTAGTAATTTTTTTATCTTTAAGACGAGCTCCTAAAGCTTCTCCGAGTTTTGCTGCACCTTCAGTTGTAGGTTTAATATCAGCAAAATCTTTTTCTAATGTAGAAATAGAAGCTAAAGTTTTACCTTCATCATCATCAATAACCTGTACAGAAAGATTTTTGTTACTGCGAGTAACAGTCATTCTTGGTCTTTCTGCAGTACCGTAAACTGATTTACGGATATGAATTTTTCTGTGCAAGCGTTTTCTGTTTTTATCGTTCAACTTCTTAAACATATTGCTTACCCTTATTTAACACCAGTCTTACCAACTTTACGTCGGATAACTTCTGTTTCGTAACGAATACCTTTTCCTTTATAAGGTTCTGGTTTTCTTAATTTACGAATCTGAGAACTAAATTCACCAACTAACTGCTTGTCAATACCAGAAATATTAACTTTTCCATCAGGAGTTGTAGCAACTGTTAATCCGTCTGGAATAATAGCAATATAGTCACTTGAATAACCAAGGTTCATAACAAGTTCTTTACCTTTTACTTCAGCACGGTAACCTACACCAGTAATAACTAATGTTTTAGTAAATCCGTCTGTAACACCTTTTACCATGTTGGAAATAAGGCTTCTGTAAAGACCATGATATGCGTTAGTCTGTTTCTCGTTATTTAAGGTTGTAAGAACGATCTGACCATCTTTTGTTTCAATTTTGATTGATGGATTTACAGGCTGTTTAAGTTCCCCTTTAGGACCTTTAACAGTAATAACACCATCAGCAAAACTTACATTTACACCTGCTGGAAGAGCAACAGGAAGTTTACCTACTTTAGACATACCTTCTGCCCCCTACTACCAAACTGTGCAAACTAATTCGCCACCAACCATTTTTTCAGCAGCTTTCTTACCAGTTGTTACACCAGAAGAAGTTGAAACGATGATTGTACCATAGCCGTTATAAACGCGTGGTAAATCTTTGTAACCAGAATAAACACGGCGACCTGGTGTAGAAATTTTCTTAACACCGTGGATTACCGGATTATTTTCTTCATCATATTTCAAGAAAATACGAAGTGTGTTTTTTCCATCTTCCTGAACTTTTTTGAAGTTCTTGATGTATCCTTCAGTTTTCATAATCTTCACGATTTCCAACTTAAGTTTTGAAGAAGGAACATCTACTTTCTCGTGGCGGGCCATAGCCGCATTACGAACCTTTGTGAGCATATCTGCTACTGGATCTGATGCACTCATTTCTATCTCCTACCAACTTGATTTTGTAACGCCAGGAAGCTGGCCTTCACTTGCTAATTTACGGAAACAAAGACGACACATCTTGAATTTACGTAAATATCCGCGAGGACGTCCGCAAATCTGACAGCGATTATAAACTCTTGTAGAGTACTTCTGTTTGCGGGCTGCTTTAATAATCATTGATTTCTTTGCCATACTTCACCTACTTACGGAATGGCATATTGAACTTGTCAAGCAAAGACTTAGCTTCTGCATCAGTCTTAGCACTTGTAACAATTGTGATGTTCATACCAGCGATTTTAATAACTTTATCAAAATCGATTTCTGGGAAAATCAACTGTTCAGTAATACCAAGAGAGAAATTTCCATGACCATCAAAACCAGTTGCTTTGATTCCGCGGAAATCCTTAACACGTGGGAATGCAACATTGATAAGACGATCAAGGAATTCATACATGATGTCTCCACGCAATGTTACCATTGCACCCACTTCATTACCCTCACGAAGTTTAAAGTTAGCAATACTCTTCTTTGCCTTAGTTTTAACAGCCTTCTGACCAGTAATCTGAGTTAAGTCAGCAACTGCGGCATCAAGGAGTTTCTTATTTGTGAGAGCTTCACCAACACCCATACTTACAACAATCTTCTTAATTGCAGGAATCTGCATTGGAGTTGTGTAATTAAACTCTTTTACAAGAGCTGGTGCGATTTCGTCTTTATAGACTTTCTTAAGCCGAGGTACGTAATCTGCCATTACAAGATATCTCCACATTTACGGCATACGCGAACTTTTTTGTCCCCGTCAATTTTATAGCCGATTTTTGTAGGACCGCATTTTTTACATACGATTGCTACATTTGAAATATGAAGAGGAGCTTCAACTTCAGCGATACCGCCTTGGTCCTGCTGACTCTTCTTTTTCATTGCTTTTTTAACAATGTTTCTACCTGATACTATAACTGCTTCTTTTTTCAAAAGAACGCTAACAACTGTTCCGCGTTTTCCTTTGTCTTTTCCAGCAATTATTTCTACTGTATCGTTCTTGCGGATTTTTGATTTTACTAACATTTCATTTCTCCTTAAAGAACTTCTGGAGCCAAAGATATGATCTTCATAAAGTCCATATCACGAAGCTCACGAGCTACAGGTCCGAAAATACGTTTTCCTTTTGGGTTTTTATTATCATCAACGATAACACAAGCGTTATCATCAAAACGAATATAAGTTCCATCAGGACGACGGTATTCTTTTGCTTGGCGTACAATTACAGCTTTTTCAATAGTACCCTTTTTAATAGTTGATGTAGGAATAGCATCTTTGATAGCTACTACTACAATGTCACCGATACCAGCGTATCTACGATGAGAACCACCGATTACTTTGATACACTGAGCGATTTTAGCTCCAGAGTTATCAGCAACATTCATACAAGATTGCATCTGAATCATATTTCCTTAACTCCTTCGCTTATTTAGCACGTTCTACAATTTCTGCAAGACGCCAGCTCTTATTCTTGCTGAGTGGTCTACATTCAACAATTCGAACTGTGTCACCTACATGTGCATCATTATTTTCATCATGAGCCATGTATTTCTTTGTTCTAGTAACATATTTCTTGTAAAGACGATCCATCTTTTTTGTTTCAATTGTTACAACAATAGATTTATCCATTTTTTCACTTGTAACAATGCCAACGAATGAACGTTTTGTTGTCTTTACAGTCTGAACAGTATTTTCTGCCACGGTTCAGCTCCTACTTATTTTCTCCAGCATTTTCTTTCTGCTGGATGAACGTATTCAAACGTGCGATTTCGCGACGTAATGTACGTTTCTGCATTGGGTTATCTACATGAGAAATTACCATTTTAAAACGGAGATCCATGTATTCTCTTTTGAGCTCATCACGTTTAGCTACGAGTTCTTTATAAGACAGTTCGTTATCGTTCTTCTTCTTTGAATTAGCCATCTTATCCTCCTAGTCGCGTGTTGGCTTGTAAACGATCTTTGTGAGAACTGGGAGTTTATCTCCAGCAAGTTCAAGAGCTCTATGAGCTACTTTAAGATCAACACCACCAATTTCAAACAAAATCATACCAGGTTTGATAACAGCTGCCCAATGATCTGGAGCACCTTTACCCTTACCCATACGAACTTCAGCTGGTTTCTTAGTAATTGGTTTATCAGGGAAGATACGAATCCATACATTTCCCTTTCTTTCAAGCTTACGGTTGATAGCAACACGGGCAGCTTCAATTACTCTAGCATCCAACCAAGTTGGTTCCATTGCTACGAGAGCGATGTCACCAAAATCAATATTGTTATCACGTGTAGCGAAACCTTTTTCGCGACCACGCTGCACCTTACGGTGAATTACTCTTTTTGGACTTAATGGCATATACTAACTCCTTGCCTTCTTAGCAGGTTCAGAACCATCAGTCTTTTCAGCATTCTGACGAGCTGGACGTCTTGGTTTCTTAACGAGCTGACCAGCATCTTCATTGTGATCTACACCATAGTGCATACCATTGTAAACCCATACTTTTACACCGATTTTACCGTATGTTGTAAGAGCTGCGTATGTACCATAGTCGATATCAGCACGAAGTGTGTGAAGTGGTACACGTCCTTCTTTGTGTTCTTCAGTACGAGACATATCTGCTCCACCGAGACGTCCACTAAGACGAACTTTAATACCCTGTGCACCTGCGCGCATTGCATTGCTAACAGCCTGTTTCATAGCCTTGCGGAATGAACCACGACCTGAAAGCTGACGACCAATATTCTGAGCAATTAAAGTAGCATTTAAATCTGCACGTTTAATTTCTTTAATTTTGATCTGAACTTTCTTTGTAAGCTGTGCCTGAATATCAGCGCTGATTTTTTCAATTGATGCACCTTTTACACCAATGATAACACCAGGACGAGCTGTATGAATAACAATTGTAACGCGCTGTGGATGGCGTACAATTTCAATTTCAGCGATATCTGCATTTTTACATTCTGGAAGTTCAGAAACCATTTTTCTGATTTTAATATCTTCAAGAACTAAATCTGCATATTCACGAGGATTAGCATACCAACGTGACTGCCATGTCTTGTTTACGCCTAAGCGCAAACCAATAGGATTAACTTTCTGTCCCACTTTATTCCCCCGCCTTTTCGTCAACGACAACGGTAATATGGCACATACGTTTTAAGAGCTGATCAGCACGACCACGTGCACGGAACCAAACTCTCTTAAGTCTTGGACCTTCATCAATTCTTATTTCTTTAACGTAAAGCATATCTTCATCTAACTTGCTATTCAGGTTAAGTGCATTTGAAGCAGCTGATTTTAATGTAGCGCTTAATAATGTTGCACCTTTCTGTGGCATATTAGCAAGAATAGCCATAGCTTCCGAATAGGACTTATTTTTGATTACATTTGCAACTGGACGAACCTTAGTTGGTGATGCAATAAGGAATTTTGTAGTGGCTACATAACCTTTTCTTTCAGCCATAATATCCACCTATTATTTGCCCTTAGAGGCAGCTTTATCAGAACCATGTCCTGTATATGTACGAGTTGGTGCAAACTCTCCGAGTTTGTGTCCAACTAAGTTTTCAGTTACATAAACTGGAATCCATGATTTACCATTATATACAGAAATAGTATTACCTACCATTTCTGGGATGATTGTTGAGCAGCGAGAATATGTTTTAATCATTTTCTTGTCTGCTTCTTTATTCATAGCCTGAACCTTTTTATAGAGTGATTTTTCAATAAAAGGTCCTTTTTTAACAGATCTTGACACGATTATCTCCTCGCCAACTACTTCTTACGACGACTAACAATAAAGTTGCTAGAAGTCTTTCTCTTGTTACGAGTCTGGTAACCTTTACAAGGCTGTCCCCAAGGAGTAACAGGATTGCGTCCTTTACCAGCACCTTCACCACCACCAAGTGGATGATCAACTGGGTTCATTGCCATACCACGAACTGTTGGACGAATACCCATCCAGCGTCTGTGACCAGCTTTACCAAGCTTAACATTCATGTGTTCTTCGTTTCCTACAACACCGATTGTTGCATAGCATTTACCATTGATCTTTCTCATTTCACTTGAAGGCAAGCGAACGATTACATAATCACCTTCACGACCTGCGATCATTGCACTAGCACCTGCAGAACGAACAAGCTGTCCACCCTGTCCAAGTGTCAATTCAATATTATGAATTGTGAAACCAACTGGAATGTTGTTTAATGGAAGAGCATTTCCTACTACAGGAGTTGCATTTTCACCAGACATAATTTTCTGTCCAACAGTCAATCCTTTTGGTGCAATGATATATCTTTTATCACCGTCTGCGTAGAATACCAAAGCGATGTTAGCACTTCTGTTTGGATCGTATTCAATTGTTTTTACGGTTCCAGGAATTCCGTGCTTATCACGTTTGAAATCAATATCACGATAACGTCTCTTGTGTCCACCACCCTGATGACGTACAGAAATACGACCACCAGCACCGCGTCCAGCATGAGATTTACGTCCTGACACCAAAGTTTTCTCGGGTCTATCAGTTGTCAGTTCGTTTCTAAGCAAGTCAACACGACCACGTGTACCTGCTGTCATTGGCTTAAATACTTTAAGAGCCATTTTTATCCCCTTAATTCCTTACTTGGATTAAACACCTTCAAAAACAGCGATTGTTTCGCCTTCAGCGATACGTACAATAGCTTTTTTGTAAGATGAAGTACGACCTGGTTTACCACGAAGTCGTTTCATTTTTCCAAGCACATTCATTGTTGTGCAATTAACTACTTTTACTTTAAACAAGCGTGTTACAGCTTCTTTAATCTGTGTTTTTGTTGCATCTGGATGAACAATGAATACATATTTGTTCTGTTCACGCAATGCGCTTGCTTTTTCAGAAACTACAGGTTCAATAAGAATATCTTCGTAATTCATTATTTAGACTCCTTATCTTCTGCATAGAACTCTGAAAGATTTTTTACTGCACTTTCAAGTACAATAACTTTTCTTCCGTAGTATAAATCGTGAGCATTAAGACGATTGTAAGCTAAGTATGTAAGGTTAGGAATGTTTCTTCCAGCCTGTTTTACTTTTGCATCATCATCTTTCATGATTAATACAGTTCTTTCATCTTTAGCAAAGTTGTTTAAAATCTTTACTAAATCTTTTGTTTTACCACTTTCAATAGTAAAATCTTCTACTACTGTAAGTCTTTCACCCTGAGCATGAGCGCTCAAAATAGACTTAAGAGCAAGTCTCTTTTCTTTCTTAGGAATTGAATAAGAGAAATCTCTTGGTTTTGGTCCAAAAATTGTACCTCCACCTACTGTAATTGGAGATTTTTTATCACCACGACGTGCGTTACCTGTACCCTTCTGTTTGTATGGTTTATTATTTGAACCATGAACTTCAGAACGAGTTTTTGTACAAGCAGTACCAACACGCTTATTTGCTAATTCATTAGTGATGGCATAATAAATTACATCATCATTGATTGGAAGACCGAATACTTTATCATCAAGATTAATTGTACGCAGTTCTTTACCATCGATTGAATATACTTTCTTTTCCATATCCTATCTCCTGTTATTTCTTAACTGCAGTCTTAACGATAAGTGTACAGTTCTTGTTTCCAGGAACAGCACCACGAACCAAAATTACTTTCAATTCTGGATCAACTTTAACGATCTTCAAATTCTGTACAGTAATTCTCTTGAATCCCATATGTCCAGGTAATTTAATATTTTTGAAACTGTGTCCTGGTGTTGTACATTCACCTGTACCACCTGGTTCACGATGGAATTTTGAACCATGAGTAGCACGACCTCCATGGAATCCCCATCTTTTCATTACACCCTGGAAACCTTTTCCTTTTGATGTAGCAGTTACATCGAGGAAACGAGAGTTTTCAAAGAGTTCAAGACCTACAACATCACCTACATTTACATCTTTTTCAAAGTCACGGAACTCTTTCAAATGACGTTTTGGGTTAATGTTTTCTGGAAATTGACCGGCATAAGCTTTGCTTGCTTTAGAAGCTTTCATATCATCTAAACCAAGAACAACTGCATCATATCCGCAATTTTCCTTTGATTTTTTGGCTACGACAACGTTTGGTTCAACCTGGATCACGGTTACTGGTGTCAGATTTCCGCTTTCGTCGAATACCTGTGTCATACCAACTTTTTTTGCAATCAGACCTTTCATTCTGATATTCTCCTATAGGACTAAAGCATTGGGAAACTTTATCCTTTATTATTTTTTAAGGCCGCCATCCCAGATCCAAGGGACCGTACCATTTTTAACGCTTTTATTAAAAAGCAAATTACACAACTTACTGTGTGATTACTACGTCTACACCTGCAGGAAGTTCAAGCTTCATCAAAGAATCCATAACATCCTGTGATGGGCTCATGATGTCAATAAGTCTTTTGTGTGTACGCATTTCAAACTGTTCACGTGACTTTTTATTAACGTGTGGTGAACGCAATACTGTTACCTTATTGATTCTTGTTGGAAGAGGGATAGGGCCAGAAACCTTAGCTCCCGCTTTCTTTACAGTCTGCACGATGGCTTTAGCACTCTGGTCGATCAGTTCTACATCAAATGCACGAAGTCTGACACGAATCTTTCCATTAGCCATTTAATTTTACTCCTATTTTCACAACTAAAGGACTGATAAAAACCAGCCCTTTAGTTTGAAAAAATTAAAAACTATTCAATAATTTTTGTTACCTGACCAGAAGCGATTGTGTGACCGCCTTCACGGATAGCAAGTTTAAGACCTTCATCCATAGCGATTGGGTGAATAAGTGTACCGATAACTTTAGCGTTATCACCTGGTTTAACCATGTCTGTACCAGCTTCGAGATCGATAGTACCTGTAATATCTGTAGTTCTGAAGTAGAACTGTGGACGATATCCAGAGAAGAATGGAGAGTGACGTCCACCTTCTTCTTTTGAAAGAACGTAAAGCTGAGCTTCGAACTTTGTATGAGGTGTGATAGATGCTGGTTTAGCCAATACCTGTCCACGTACAACGTCTTTCTTTTCAACACCACGGAGGAGGATACCAACGTTATCACCAGCCATACCCTGATCAAGAGTTTTCTGGAACATTTCGATACCTGTTACAGTTGTATCAGCTGTTGGGCGGATACCTACGATCTGTACTGCATCGTTCATGTTTACAACACCACGTTCGATACGTCCAGTAACTACTGTACCACGACCAGAGATTGTGAAGATATCTTCGATTGGCATAAGGAATGGTTTGTCTTCATCACGTTCTGGATCATCAAACCATGTATCCATAGCTGAAAGCAATTCTTCGATACAAGTTGTGTTAGCTGGGTCTGACTGTTCGTTCAAAGCTTTGAAAGCTGAACCTTTGATGATTGGTGTATCACCAGAGAATCCGTATTCCTGGAGAACATCTTTAACTTCTTCTTCTACCAATTCGAGAAGATCTGGATCATCTACCATATCAACTTTGTTCAAGAATACGATGATCTTTGGTACACCTACCTGACGAGCGAGCAACAAGTGTTCACGTGTCTGTGGCATAACTGAGTCTGGAGCAGAAACTACGAGTATAGAACCATCCATCTGAGCAGCACCAGTAATCATGTTCTTGATGTAGTCAGCATGTCCTGGACAGTCGATGTGAGCATAGTGTCTCTTGTCTGACTGATATTCCAAGTGACGAGTATTGATTGTAATACCACGTTCCTTTTCTTCTGGAGCGTTATCAATTTCATCGTACTTAAGAACTTTATCACCATATTTGTTTCCACAATATGTTGTGATAGCAGCTGAAAGAGTTGTCTTACCATGGTCTACGTGACCAATAGTACCAACGTTCATGTGAGGTTTAGTTCTAACGAACTTCTCCTTTGCCATGTTTTTCTCCTTGCCAGAATTTTTTCATCTAGCATACTTATTATTTAATGTGTTGCACTTTAAGCCAGAACATTTTACGCCTTAACTAAGGAATAAAACATTCGCAGACACAATATTTGCTGATTATAACGATATATAATAGAAGGGTTAAAGAATTTTGTTATGTAATTAAAATACTTCATCAATTCGAAGTACCTTTAACCCGCTACCACCGATCGTTACCACTTAAGACAACTGGTTTGGTATTTTCGAGTTAAGTCTTATAGAAAGACTATCAGAAACCCTAAACCAAGATGACTTAACAACCTTACCAACGGTAAAATTTCTTAATTTGGGCCGTATATACCTGAAAACATAATTTATGTTAACTTTACGGTTATACCTGACAATTTTTACAAAATTATCAGCCTGATCTCAAAGAACCCATTTTCTGCCACTTAGACAGTATAGTTCTTAATTTATACTATTTATAAAAATAAATTTCAAGACCTTAGATTTTAAATTTAAAAAAAAAGAGAAATGATTTCTCACTTCTCTTTTTTGTAGTTATCCTACCATCTGTAATGAGCAAAAGCTTTGTTAGCTTCAGCCATTTTATGTACATCTTCACGTTTCTTGTATGCTGTACCTGTATTGTTATATGCATCAAGAAGTTCAGCTGATAATGTATCAGCCATTCCGTGTCCGCTTCTCTTACGAGCTGCTTCAATAATCCATCTCATAGCTAAAGCTTCACGACGTGTTTCACGGATTTCCATTGGAACCTGATATGTAGCACCACCAACACGGCGAGATTTTACTTCTACCATTGGTTTTACATTTTCAAGAGCCTTTAAAAGAACTTCCAAAGGATCTTTTTCAGTTTTTGCCTTTAATTTATCCATTGCTTCGTAAATGATTTTCTGGCAAGTTTCTTTTTTACCATCAAGCATCATACGGCAAACAAATTTTGATACAACTTTTGAATTGTATTTTACATCTGGCATTAATGGTCTTTCGATTGATTTCTTATGTCTTCCCATCTTATTCCTCCATTAAGCCTTTGGTCTCTTAGCACCGTATTTAGAACGACCGCGTTTTCTGTCTTCTACACCGAGTGTATCTTTTGTACCACGGATAATGTGATAACGTACACCAGGAAGATCCTTTACACGACCACCACGTACTAATACTACTGAGTGTTCCTGCAAGTTATGTCCAATACCTGGAATATAAGCAGTAACTTCAATACCATTGCTCAAACGAACACGAGCAATCTTTCTCAAAGCTGAGTTTGGTTTCTTAGGTGTCTGAGTCATAACACGTGTACATACACCGCGTTTCTGTGGACAAGAATCAAGTGCGGGAGCCTTAGTTCTCTTTGCAGCAGATTTACGACCCTGACGGATTAATTGATTTATTGTAGGCATCGCCTATTCTCCTATTTGTATTCCGGTCAGCACCCCGGAAGAAATAACAAAATAATGGTTCTAAAATAATACAAAATTCCGGCAAATCATGTCAACCATTCTTTACCGGAATTTATTTAACTTATTGATTAATCAGCATCTTCTGGTTCGTAATTCATTTCATCAACTTTTGAATTACTACTTTCAGAAGCTTCCTGCTGACGTCTTGATTCAAGAATTTCATTCATCTGAATATCAAGATCTTTATCTCCATCGTCAAACAACTTAACGTCTTTATAATTCTTAATACCAGTACCGGCAGGAATCATATGTCCAATTGCAACATTTTCCTTAATACCATGGAGACCATCAGTCTGTCCGGCAATAGCTGCATTTGTAAGAACTCTTGTTGTTTCCTGGAATGAAGCAGCAGAAATAAATGAATCAACATTTAAGGAAGCTTTTGTAATACCCTGGAACATTGGACGTCCAATTGCTGGAACTGCCGCACTACCCTGAGCCATTACGCGAGCATTTTCTTCACGGAATTTATATTTATCAACAGACTGTCCAAAGATAAAGTTAGAATCACCAACAGAGATAATTTCAACTTTTCTTAACATCTGGCGAACAATAATACCGATATGTTTATCATCAATATCTACACCCTGAGCCATATAAACGTTCTGGATTTCTTCCATAATATAACGCTGAAGTGCATCTTCACCAAGAATTGCAAGAATATCCTGTGGATTCTTTGATCCGTCACACAACTGTTCACCAGCTTCTACATGGTCACCATCACGAACAATCATACGTTTTGTCATTGGAACATGATGTTCAAAAATCTTTCCGTATTCATCTTCGATTGTAATTACACGTTTACCTTTTGTAATACCCTTGAATTTAACAAGACCAGAAATCTGAGCAAGTACACAAGGATTTTTTGGCTTACGAGCTTCAATAAGTTCTGTTACACGTGGAATACCACCTGTAATATCGTTTGTTTTAGCAGCTTCTTTAGGAATCTTAGCAAGCATTACACCAGCTTTTACTGCTACTTTATCTTCTACCAAAAGGTTTGCACCTGCAGGTAAATAATATGTTCCTAATTCATTACCAGCTTCATCTGTAATCATGATTCTTGGCTGTTTTGTATCCAAGTGAAGATCAGTAATTACACGTTCTGAGTTACCAGTATTTGCATCAATTTTTACACTTAATGTTGAATCTGGAATAATGTCTTCAAAGTGAATATAACCATCGCTTTCAGCAATAATTGGTTCATTATACTGTTCGAATTCACCAACAGGATCACCCTTCTTAACAAAAGCACCAGCTTTAACATAAATTGTAGAACCGTTAATAATTTCGATTTTCTGTTCTTTACTTGTCATGTAAAGAATTCCATCTACGATAGAAACTGTACCAGTTACAGCAGCAGAAATTTCTTTTCCATCACGACTGATAATTGGAGTTCCTCTTAATAAACTAGTTCCATCTTCTACTAAAACTTTATCAGAAGATTCAATCTTAACCTGGTCAAGAACACGAATAACTGTCATTGAACCTTTACGAGTAAACAACCATTTTCCATCATCTAATACTACGTGAGTACCAGCGATATCTTTAATGAATGCATCGTATTTAAGAACAATGTGGTTATCTTCTGTAGACATTTCAGCAGTACCACCAGAGTGGAATGTACGAAGTGTAAGCTGTGTACCAGGCTGACCAATTGACTGAGCGGCAATAATACCAACTGCTTCACCAATTTCAACGATCTTGTTGCGAGCAAGGTTTTTACCATAACATTTTACACAAATACCATGTTTTGCTTCACAAGTAAGAACTGTTCTAAGTTTAACCTTTTCAACACCAGCTTCTTCGATTTTAGCTGCTAATGCTTCATCGATATACTGATTTACATCACAGAGAAGTTCACCTGTAATTGGATGAACAACACGTTCAATTGTAAAGTGACCTTCAATACGATTCTTAAGATGAACTTTAATATCATCGCCATCTTTAATTGCTGCGTATTCAATACCGTTGATTGTAGAACAATCTTCTTCATTAATTACAACATCCTGTGCAACATCTACAAGACGACGTGTCATGTAACCTGCATCGGCTGTTTTAAGCGCTGTATCCGAAAGACCTTTACGAGCAGCGTTTGTAGAAATGAAGTATTCGATAACCGAAAGACCTTCCTTAAAGTTTGCTTTAATTGGAAGTTCAATAATATCACCATTAGGCTTAGTCATAAGACCACGCATTGCGGCAAGCTGAGAAATCTGACCACGAGAACCGCGGGCACCAGATGTAGCCATCATATAGATAGTATTGAAACCATTTTTATCTTTCTTAAGGTTATCCATCATCTTGTTTGTAAGTTCTTCGTTTGCACGAGTCCATACAGACAATACATTGTTATAACGTTCGTTATCAGTTGTTGTACCGGCACGCCAATTCTGGAAGTGTTTTTCAACTTCTTTATTTGCTCTTTCAACGATTTCTGACTTTTCTTCTGGAACAAGAATATCGTCCATACAAATTGTTGCACCGTAGAATGTAGCGTTTTTATAACCAACGTCTTTAATTGCATCATGCATCTTGATTGTACACCATGGACCTTTTGTCTTATAAACGTGTTCAATCATTGCTTTTAATGACTTATCAAATAACTGACGGTTTACAAATTCAACTTCTTCTGGCATTGCTTCATTAAATGCAAGACGACCTGCAGAAGTTTCAATTAAATCACCAGCTTTAAATTCCTGAGTTCCAGAAACAAATTCTTTATCACCTTTTACAGTAAGAGCAGAACTGCTGAAAGAATCTTTTGGAGCTGGAACTTTAATCAATGACTGCCATTCGATTAAACCACGTTCTGCAGCCATGCGAACTTCATCTACTGAACTGAATCTGTGACCTGTACCTTTTGCATCAGGTTTAATTGCAGTCATATAGTAAATACCAAGTACCATATCCTGAGATGGAGCAACAATTGTCTTACCATTTGCGGGATCAAGAAGGTTACGAGCAGAAAGCATTAATGTCCAACATTCCATCTGAGCAGCCTGTGTCAAAGGAACGTGAATAGCCATCTGGTCACCATCGAAGTCGGCATTGAAAGCTTTACAAGCAAGTGGGTGAAGTTTAAGAGCTTTACCTTCTACAAGTACAGGTTCAAATGCCTGAATACCAAGTCTATGAAGTGTAGGAGCACGGTTCAACATAACTGGGTGTTCTTTTACAACTTCATCAAGAATTGCAAATACTTCTGGAGATTCAGATTCTACAAGTGATTTAGCTTTCTTAATATTAAATACAACGTCTTTATCAACAAGTTTCTTCATTAAGAATGGTTTGAACAATTCAAGAGCCATTTTTGTTGGAAGACCACACTGCCAGAGCTTTAATTCAGGTCCAACAACAATTACAGAACGTCCAGAATAGTCTACACGTTTACCAAGAAGGTTCAAACGGAAACGACCCTGTTTACCTTTAAGTAAGTCTGAAATTGATTTAAGAGGACGATTTGAAGCACCTTTTACAGAGCGTTTTCTCTTAGTATTGTCAAATAAAGCATCTACAGCTTCCTGTAACATACGTTTTTCATTTCTGATGATAATATCAGGAGCAGAAAGTTGTAAAAGTCTCTTAAGACGATTATTTCTATTAATTACACGACGATACAAATCGTTTAAGTCTGATGTAGCAAAACGACCACCGTCAAGCTGAACCATTGGACGTAATTCAGGTGGAATAACAGGAATAACATCGAGAATCATCCAAGAAACTTTGTTTCCAGAGTTAAGGAAGTTTTCTACAATTTCAATTCTCTTTAAGAGACGTTTATCGCTCTTAGCACCTTTTTCTTCCATTTTTTTACGAAGATCAGCTCTGATTTCGTTAAGATCAAGTCTTTCAAGAAGAGTTTTAATAGCTTCAGCACCCATATCTGCCTGGAAACCATTTCCATAACGATCAAGTGCATTCTGATATTCTTCTTCTGTAAGGAGATCCATTTTCTTAAGATCAGTATCTCCAGCATCAATTACAATATATTTTTCATAGTAAAGAACAGAACGTAATGCAGCTACCTGTAAATCAAGAAGAAGTCCCATACGGCTAGGAACAGAACGATAGTACCAGATATGACTTACTGGAGCAGCAAGTTCAATGTGACCAGTTCGTTCACGTCTTACTTTAAAGTGAGTAACTTCAACACCACAACGGTCACAAATTACACCCTTGTAGCGAATTGATTTAAATTTACCACAGTAACATTCCCATTCCTTTGTAGTACCGAAAATTCGTTCACAGAACAAACCTTCTTTCTCTGGACGGAGAGTACGATAGTTTATAGTTTCAGGTTTTTTAACTTCACCATAAGACCAAGATCTAATGGTATCTGGAGAAGCTAATTTAATCTTTAAATGGTCGAAATCCTGAATATCATGCATTTACATCCTCCTTGTCAAATCCGGAAGCAGCTTTATCTATTAATTCCTGATCACGTTCTGTAAGAGCAATCTGTTTACCCTTAGCATCATAAATAGTGAAATCAAGAGCCAAACCACGAAGTTCCTGTACCAATACGTTGAATGATTCTGGAACACCCATAGCTGATGAAGGATCACCTTTAACGATTGATTCGTAAATCTTTGTACGACCGTTCATATCATCAGACTTAATTGTCATCATTTCCTGAAGACAGTTTGCAGCACCATAAGCTTCAAGAGCCCAAACTTCCATTTCTCCAAGACGCTGTCCACCAAACTGAGCTTTACCACCAAGTGGCTGCTGTGTAACAAGTGAGTATGGACCGATTGAACGAGCATGCATTTTATCATCAACAAGGTGATGGAGTTTTAAGTAATAAATTACACCAACGAAAATAGGATTAACAAATGGTTCACCTGTCTGTCCACTGTGAACAATCTGTTTACAGCTTCTTGGAAGACCAGCTTCTTCAAGTTTATCTGCAATCATTTCCTGACTTGGTGACTGGAATACTGGACATTCAAAGAACTGGTTTAAGTATTTACCTGCAATACCAAGTTCTGATTCAAGAATCTGACCAATATTCATACGAGAAGGTACACCAAGAGGGTTCAAACAAACATCAAGTGGAGTACCATCTTCCAAATAAGGCATATCTTCAACTGGGAGAATACGAGAAACAACACCTTTGTTTCCGTGACGTCCAGCCATCTTATCACCTTCACGTAACTTACGTTTGTTAGCAATAAGAACTTTAACAACCTTATCTACACCAGGACTTAAATCATCGTTTGGACGACTCATTTCCTGAATATCAATTACAACACCTTCAATTCCATGTGGAACGCGGAGTGATGTATCTCTAACTTCTTTAGCTTTTTCACCGAAGATTGAGTTTAAGAGTTTAAATTCTGGAGTTGTTTCAGTTTCTGATTTTGGAGTAACTTTACCAACAAGAATATCACCAGAACGAACTTTAGCACCAATACGAATAATACCTTCATTTCCAAGATTAGCGAGAGCTTTTTCACTAATATTTGGAATATCACGAGTAATACGTTCTGGACCAAGTTTTGTTTCACGAACATCAATACTGAATTCTTTAATATGAATAGAAGTATACATATCTTCGCGAACTACACGCTGTGAAATCAAAACGGCGTCTTCATAGTTGTAACCATTCCAAGGAACGAATCCTACAAGAAGGTTTCTACCAAGTGCCAATTCACCATTAAATGTAGCTGCACCATCAGCAATTACATCACCTGCTTTTACACGCTGACCAACTTCAACTGTTGGACGCTGGTGGTTACAAGTATCATTATTTGTTCTCTGGTATTTAAGTAATGAATATTCTTCAACAGGTCCAACCATTAGATCATCTGTTTTGATTTTAATTAAATCACTTGCAGAATAAATTACTTCACCATCGTGTTTAGCTTTTACAATTACACCTGAATCATAAGCACACTTCTTTTCCATACCTGTACCAACATGTGGTGGTTCTGGGAATAAAAGTGGAACTGCCTGACGCTGCATGTTACAACCCATGAGAGCACGGTTAGCATCGTCATGTTCAAGGAATGGAATCAATGAAGCAGAAACCGAAATAATCTGACGAGGACAAACGTCAATATACTGAACATCTTTTGCATTTCTTGTTGTATAGTTACCTTTCTGACGACAAGAAATCATTTCTGTTGGGAATGAACCATCTTCTTTAATTCCTTCAACAACAGGTCCAATCCAGTATTTATCTTCATCCATTGCAGACAAATATTCAACTTCGTTTGTTACTTTTCCATCTACAACTTTTCTGAAAGGTGCTTCAAGGAATCCGTATTCATTAATACGAGTAAACATTGCCATTGAAACAATAAGACCAATGTTTGGACCTTCAGGAGTTTCAATAGGACACATTCGACCATAGTGTGAATAATGAACGTCACGAACTTCGAATCCGGCACGGTCACGAGAAAGACCACCAGGACCAAGAGCGTTCAAACGACGTTTATGTGTAAGTTCAGCCAATGGGTTAATCTGATCCATGAACTGAGAAAGCTGTGATGAACCAAAGAATTCTTTAATAGAAGCAACGATTGGTTTGATTGAAATCAAATCAGAAGGTTTTAATGTATCAGTTTCTTTAGAAGACATTCTTTCTTTGGCAATTCTTTCCATACGAGAGAATGCTGATTTTAACTGAATAGTCATTAATTCGCCAACTGAACGAACACGACGGTTGCTTAAGTTATCAATATCATCAATCTGTTCTTCACCAATAAATGCTTTAATAAGGCATTTCATTGTATTGATAATATCGTCTTTAATAAGTGTTGAATCTTTTACATCGTCTGAATATTCAAAACGTTTGTTTAATTTATAACGTCCAACACGTCCTAAATCATAACGTCTTTCACCAAAGAATGTTGAATTCAAATCTTTTTCTGCCTGTTCAACTGTCATTGGTTCACCAGGCTGAAGAATTGAATATACGTGATTTAAACAATCTTCTTTTGTTGGTTCATTATCAACAGAACCTTCTTTAACGAATTTAACTTCTTCTCTGTCAAAACAGTTGATAATCATCTGTGAGTTCAAAGAATAATTTTTTTCGTCTTTATTGTTTGGATCACTGCGAGTTTCAAAGCGAATAACTGTAATCTTTTCAATATTGTTTACAATCAATTCATCAACATCATGTGGATGAAGTCTTGTACCTGCATTGTAAAGACGTTTTTCTTCGCCATTTTCATCTTTAATAATAATTGCATCTGCAAGAACTCTATCAACTAAGCTTTCTTTTGATGCTTCATCTGATTTTACATCAACAGTTTCTACATCATAGAAACATCTGATGATTTCTTCACGAGTACTATATCCTAAAGCTCTTAAGAAAATTGTACCAAGGATTTTCTTTTTACGATCGATTTTTGCAAAAATCAAATCTTTTTTCTGGTCAATTTCAAATTCAAGCCAAGAACCTCTGTAAGGAATAATTCTTGAAGAATAAACACCTTTGTCATGGCAGAAGATTACACCTGGTGAACGATGAATCTGTGATACTACTACACGTTCAGCACCGTTAATAACAAATGTACCACGGTCTGTCATAAGAGGAATATCACCCATGTATATACTTCTCTGAAGAATAGTTCCATTTTCCAGATTGTTTAAGCTGATACAAGCTTTAAGTGGAACAGAATATGTAACATTCTTCTGTTTACATTCAATTTCTGAAAATTTAATATCATCCCAAGCTAATTCATAATTCTGATATTCCAGAACCATGTTTCCATCTGGACTTTCGATTGGAAAGATAGATGTAAAAGCTTCCTGAAGCCCCTGATTTAAAAGAGGTTCATGATTCTTAATTCGTTCTGACTGAAGGAAACTTTCATAAGATTGTGTTTGAACTGCGATTAAGTTTGGCACATCCATTGCATTCTGGATGTCTTTACCAATGTACTGACGGTTGATTGTTCGAGTCTTAGCGAACATCAGCTCCCCCTGTAAATAACACAAGATTAGTTTACTTTCTGCTACATACCAGAAACTCTGATACAGCACAGATTTGACCAATTTTCTTGTAATTAAGGTTAAAAATAGATTTTATAAAAAATTACGTAATACGACGAAAGGGAATACCCACTGATTAAATTAAAATCAATAGATATTCCCTGTGATTATTAGCCTTGAAGTTTCAAAACTAAATTATTTTTTGCTAGCCTTACCACCAGCTGCTTCGATTTTCTTAACGATTTCGTCAGCGTCAGCTTTGCTAACACCTTCTTTAAGAACTTTTGGAGCACCTTCAACTAAAGCTTTTGCTTCACCAAGTCCAAGACCTGTTACTTCGCGAACTGCTTTAATTACTGGGATTTTCTGAGCTGCATCGAATGATTCGAGAGAAACTGTGAATTCTGTCTGTTCTTCAGCTGCTGCTGCACCGCCAGCTACTGGACCTGCTGCTACTGCTACTGCTGCTGTAACTCCAAATTTTTCTTCCATTGCTTTTACGAGTTCTGATACTTCGAGAACTGACATAGCTGCGATTGTGTCGAGAATTTCTTCTTTTGTAACTGCCATATTGTCTTCCTTACAATAAATATAATTAATTTTCCACAAAAGTGGCTGCAGATATTTTCCTCAACCGAGTACTTTCTGCATTTTCACAAGGACAGTCGACAGTTATGAAGCCTGACCCTGTGTCGAGAAGTAAAACCTCTCGTAATATATAGCAAAGCATTTTGCTCTACATTTAATTTTATGCACCAAAGGAACTTAAATTAGTTAGCACCTTCAGCTGCTTTTTTATCAGCATATGCCTGTAATGTAGCTGCAAGTTTCTGAACAGGACCGTTCATTGCAGACATAAGCATAGCAATAAGTGTATTCTTTCCTGGAACCTTTGAATAAGCTTCGATTTTAGCTGCATCATAGATTTCAT
>JAKSTJ010000080.1 GCA_024402635.1 Treponema sp.
TTCTGCATAAGAAATATAATTGCCATAACAAAGGTTCGTAGCCGACAGCGGGTCAAGCCCGCTGCGGTACAACCAATTGTTATACGGACGCACCACTGGTGCACAAAATGAAAGTTAAAAAAATTATTTAAAATTAACAATTACTTCAAAATGCTGTAGCAAGTTTTACATTACAAAAAAGGTATGTTAATATATGTTGCAAATGGTCAAAGTATTTCCAGTATGTCGAGAGTGTGATTTTCAACTAAGCCTTTTAGATGGATGTATATTTGTTGATTTAAAAGTTAATAATGATAAGTTGATTTTCATTAATGCAATATCATTTGATGGATATGGATTTACAGGCTTATATCCAGATCCTGTTCCTCTTGATAAAAAAGAATCTGAACAGTTTTTGTATTGGTTAGAAAATAAAAATGCTGATATTCATGAAGCTGAAAAATTTTTTCTAAAACTAATAGCTTTGAATAAACATTTAATTTGGAATGATGCCTTGAAGGAATATAATTTGATATAAGCTATTATTCTTTTCAATATTATTGAATGTACGGCAGGTCAAGCCTGCCTTTTTTTATTTGACTTATGAGTATACAATGTATATACTGTAATTATTGGAGGCTACTATGCAAGCAGTTATTCAGAAATGGGGAAACAGTTTAGGTTTTAGAATTCCTTCGCATTGGGCTAAGGATAATGAAGTATTCGTTGGGTCAAAAGTTGAAGTAATTGCGGAAAAAGGAAAAATGATAATTTTGCCTCAAAAAAAGACTTTGGAAAATATGATGGCTATGGTAACTGATGGAAACCTTCATTCAGAAATTGAAACTGGTTCAGCAGTAGGAAATGAAGAATGGTAAATAATTCATTTGTTCCTGAAAAAGGCGATTTAGTTTGGCTTGAATTCAGTCCACAAGCCGGACATGAGCAGCAAGGTCACCGACCAGCAATTTGTATTTCTCAAAAATTGTATAATCAGAAAACAGGACTAGCTTTATTTTGTCCAATTACCAGCCATATAAAAGGTTATCCTTTTGAAGTAGTTCTTTCTAATCATTCAATAAATGGCTGTATTTTAAGTGATCAGGTAAAAAATCTTGATTTTGTTCAGCGAAAATGCAGTTTTATAGAAAAAGCTTCAGCAGACGAAATAAATTCTGTTATTGAAAATGTAAAATTAATGATTGAGTAAAAATCACATAACATTGTTTCCAAAGCCGACAGGCAGTCAGGCTGCCTGCGGTTTAAAACAATGTTATGTGGATTGCCCAGTGGCAACGGAAAGGAGGAAAAATGAAAAAAATCATATTACTTTTATGTATTTTTTTGTTATACACAGCTCTGTTTGCTCAAGAGAAGGTTTTAAAAATAAATTTCTGGCGAGTAGAAAATCTGTATGGATTTGATGAATTAAAATCAGAAGCTCTTCCAGAAGGGGTACAGGAATTTACTTATTTTGACTCTTTTTCTTCAGGATTAAAAACTGTTGTTGTTTCTGATTCTATTAGTTATGACAGCTCTGACATTAATGAAATTGTTTTGTCATCTGATTTCTTTGGGCGGGATTGCTTACAAATTCTCTTTAAAGAAACTGGCGTAGAAAAAATGGCATCTTTTACTGGGGCAAACATTGGAAATAATATTTTGATGGAATTTAATGGTATTGTTATTGCCAATGCAAGAGTTATGGAAAAAATTTCTACTGGCAGTTTGCAGCTTTCACTTCCTGAAAGTAAAAATATTCAGTATCAAATTATTCAATTATTTGAATGCAAAAATGAAATTAATATCCAACTACCAGAAAAACAGATTTACATAAAGACTAAAACTGCAACAACAAATTATGATGATGTGGATGAAAAAAATATTACTCAGCTTGCAACCAATTTTTTCTATTCAATTTTTGAAAAGTCAGATGATTCTTATAAAGAATATGTTTTACCAGAATCTCAGAATAGTATAGCTGATCTGGTAGAAATTTTCCGTTCCAAATATCGGAACTGTACAATTCAAATAGAAGAAACTAAGAGTATATCATCACTTATTATCAGAAAATTTAAAGGAAAAAATGTTCCAATGCCTTTATATTTTTATGTTAATAATATTGATTATGGTTTTAGTGAACAGATTATTTTTGTAATTGATGAAACTGGGAAACTTAAAATTAAACAAATTACATTGAAATAGAAACACATAACACTGTTTTCAAATCACCGACACGCAGTCGAGCTGCGTGCGGCTTAAAACAATGTTATGTGGATGCACCGCTGGTGCACAAAAAAAGGAGTAATAAATGCACTTAGATGGTTTTGGATTGTTTGTAGAAGATATGCCGAAAATGATTCGATTTTATAGAGATGTCCTTGGATTTGAAATCAAAGAATCCGAAACTGCAGGGAATGTGTATTTAATAAAAGATGAAACGCTGTTTATGCTTTATGGTCGGAATAACTTCGAAGAAATGACTAAGCAGAAATATGAATACATAAAAGATTTAAATGGTCATGGAGAAATTGCATTGTATGTTGACACTTTTGATGAAGTTGATGAAAAATATGAAGAGTAAACTTCAAAAGGTGCAGCAGGTGTATTAGCTCCAACAACAGAACCTTGGGGACAAAGAACCTGTTATATAGCAGATCCTGAGGGGAACTTAATTGAAATAGGTTCCTGGAATAAACCATTCCGTTCCTGGTCAGATAAAGATATGTAAAAAGCTTTATTAAAGAGATAAACGTTAAGCACGGTCAGGCCGTGCTTTTTTAATTGACGAAATAAGTAACGTATAATTATAATATAATTATGGAAATAAAATTTGAATGGGATCCTGAAAAAGCAGAAATAAATCTTAAGAAACATAATGTTTCTTTCGAAGAAGCGAAAACTGTTTTTTATGATCCGAATGCAAAATTAATTGCAGATCCGGACCATTCGGCAGAAGAGGATAGATTTATTATTTTGGGTATAAGTAATAATTCTAAAGTGCTGGTTGTTTGTCATTGCTATCGGGAAAATGATGAAGTAATACGACGAGTAAAGACACGCTAGCGCTTAAAGTCTTGACTTCGTCGTTTTGAGGATTTCATATAAACCCTCAATCAGAATCATTTCAGCACGAAAAGCAACTACAAATGAAAAGAAACAGTATGGAGAAAACTAAAATGAGAGAAGAATACGATTTTTCAAATGCAGTAAAAAATCCTTATGTTGGAAAACTCAAGCAGCAAATTACAATCCGTCTCGATGAGCAGGTAATTGATTATTTCAAAAAAATGGCAGAAGAAACAGGAATGCCATATCAGAATATCATCAATTACTATCTTCTTGAATGTGTAAAAGAAAAGAAACATATGGAAGTTGCGTTCGCAAAGTAGAAACACATAACACAGTTTTCAAAGCTGACAGGCAGTCAAGCTGCCTGCGGTTTAAAACAATGTTACACGGACACTATGCCGTAGAAAATTTAGGTATGGATTTTTGAATAGGAAAGTCCATAGTGCGCTTCGCGCTAGTGTATGTCTGATTGTATGGGTAAAAACCTATGAATGGGAACGTTCATCTGCTAGCGCTGGAGTAGGTTTATCGTATAGGATAAATTCTGTGTGAAATCTTATTGAGCACCTTTACGGTGCTAGGTAATAAATATGTGTGTGCCGGCAGGCCGGTGTAACAAGCATTTCAAAACCGACTTCGGGGCGAGCCCTCGCGGTTTAAATGCATGTTACACGGACACCCGCACTGGGGTGCTTGGAGAAAATAAAAAAATGTTTTTGAATGGACTTTTATTAATTTCATTTTATTTCTTTACATTCTTTCTTCCTTCAGTTGGAATAATTTTGGGAATAATAGGACTTAAAAATAAAATTTCAAAAAAAAATAATGATTCTAAAAAAAGAAGTACAAGATTTTGTATTTATGGTGTTATTTCAATTCTTTTTATCATTCTTATTATTTTCCTCCCAATCAATACAATACTTTCACTAAAATATTCAAAACCAAAATCTTTATTAAACTATTTTGAAAAAAACTTTGAATACTTTGAAAAATATAGTTTTGGATATATGCCAAATACTGAGAGAATCTCTTGGTGTTGTCTTGGTGCAAAAAGAATTCCAAATGAAAAATATGATGGATATATGATAATTGAATTGGAATATAGAACAGGTAAATTATTTAATACATATCCGGATAAAAAGTTTAATAACATCATAGTTTATTCTGAAAATGATATAATTACAAAAAATCCAAAACCTAATTTATTCAAGGAAATAAAACAAACAAGTCATGAGAATTGGTATTTTGTTTATGTAACAGATGACTATGTTTATTTCTAATGAAAATAGAATTTGGAATATTTTTTAATCGAGTCAAGCTCGATTAAAAAATGAAATTGAACTTTAGAGCTCGTACGAAGAAGCGGTAGAATGCGACTTTCGTCACTTAGAAATTGTTCATAAAAAAATAAAAGCGTTGCTTTTGAAAAATAAACAGTATTTTCTTTTAAGAAAATAAAAAAGAAAGTATTGTTTAAGAAATAATTTCGTGTAACAAAGGTTCGTAGCCGACAGGTAGTCAAGCTGCCTGCGGTACAACCAGTTGTTAGGACGACACGCCACTGGCGTGCTCGAAAAAAAAATATGAGGGCTAAGACGAAGAAGTCGTATTAATGAAAGCTCGCAAGGAAGCTATTATTTAGAATTTTTTTCGCGAAACGAAGGAGCGTAATAATGGAATATAATTTCAGCAAGTCAAGCTTGCTGAAATTATTGGAAAATATAACTTTAGGGAAAAGCAGGAAGCGGTTGTATTTAAATAATGAATAGAAAAGTAAAAAAGATAATTACTATATTTTTCTCAATAATAATAGTTGTTCTGTCTTTATGTTTAATAAATCCAATAAAATATAAGATTAAATTAAATAAAGCAAATGCTATAATTGAAAAAAATAAAATTGAAAATGTTTCATATGATTATATAGTTAAACAACTTGGAGAACCTTGGATAAAAGGAAATAACTATAAAGAATTTTATATAAAACCAGAATGTCTTTTTGGATTAGCATATTGTGCTTTATCAGTAACATTTGATGAAGAAAAAAATATTGAATCTATAGCAATAATACATCCTAATTAAAAATGTATTATTCAAATGAATAAATAACTCTAGGATAAAAGAGATATTTATTGTTAAACTTGTCCTAACATAGGTTCGTAGTCGACAGCGGGTCGAGCCCGCTGCGGTACAACCCGTTGTTATGTGGATTGCCGGTGGCAACGGGAATGATTTATGATTAATGAATTTTGGAATTTTTTAGAAAAGAATCCTGCTATAGGATTATCCCTTAATTTTATAGTATTAATAGTAATACCAACTGTTTTTATAATTTTTTTGGTAAGAAATATTAAAAAGAGAAATAAAGTTGGAATTATTGTATTTTCATTTTTAAACTTATGTTGCCTTTTGTTTATATTATATTCTTTTTTTTCAATTTTTCTTTTAATAAATACACAAAAAAAATATAATCAACAATTTTCACAGGAAGTTGAACAGGTACATTTTTATACTGTTGAAGAAATAGACAATAATCTAATTGATAATGTAAAGCAGAATTCAAATTCTTTTCCAATAATTAAATTGAATACAGGAATTACAATTGGAGGAGAAAGTGATAAATCTTTTGTTTTCTATAATAAAATTGATTATAAGATCTCTGGTTTTGTATTTTATTTAAGTGGTTTTGAAGTTCCTGTAACGTATGATTTTATACCAGGTCACTGTTATTCAATAAATTTTGAAAAAATATCAAAAGAATATGTATTAAAAGATGTAGGAGTTTTCTATTCCAAAAATGGAAATGAAAAAACTGAGTTATGGACGGATGAACAAGAAAATGGAATTTATTGTTTGTTTACAGAAGATTGATTTATAATTACACATAACACAGTTTTCAAACTCCGACAGGCAGTCGAGCTGCCTGCGGTTTAAAACAATGTTATGACGACACGCCACTGGCGTGCTGAAAAAGGAAAAAAATGTTAATTAGAGAAGCTGAAGAGAAAGATGTATTAGATATAAAGGATTTATATTTCAATTTTTTAACAAAATATCCACCAAAAGAAGAACAGGATATTGAAACATGGAAAAACTCATCAATGAATTCAAAAAAAGTGAAAGATTATTTCTTTTAGTAATTGAGGAAGATAATCGTGTTGTATCTACCATACAACTTGCAATTATTCCAAGTCTTACTCATAATATACGTTCATTTGCCGTTGTTGAAAATGTAGTAACCCATGAAGCTTATAGAAAAAAAGGATTTGCTTCCAGGCTTTTACAAGAAGCAATAAAAATTGCACAAAGTAAAAATTCTTATAAAATCTTTTTAGAAACTGGCTCAAATCGAGAAAGTACTTTAAACTTCTATAAAGAAAACGGTTTTGAAATCGATACAAAACATTCATTTCTTAGGAAACTTTAATAAATTAGGAATATTTTAGAAAGCAAGTCGAGCTTGCTTTCTAAAATGAAATTGAACTTTAGGGTTTACGCAAAGCAGCGGTTTTATCAAAAGAAGAATAAATTTAACTTTAGGGCTAGGACGAAGAAGCTGTTGTACGCGACTTTCGTCGCTTAGAATTTACAAAAAGAAGCATTGCTTCTAAAATATAATACAGAATTTTTCTTAAAAGAAATGGTTTAAGAAATCTGATTCTGTATAAGTAATATTTTTGTCATAACAAAGGTTCGTAGCCGACAGCGGGGCAAGCCCGCTGCGGTACAACCAATTGTTATACTTACATGCCACTGGGCAAATAAATGGAAGAAAAAATGGAAAAAAAGGTAACAGT
>JAKSTJ010000081.1 GCA_024402635.1 Treponema sp.
AATAATGTATAAGTATCTGCATCTACCTGCTCTTTTGGAGTAGCTGTTAAACCTAATACTAAAGAATCAAAATAACGCAAAATTGCCAGATATTTGTTGTAGACAGAACGGTGACATTCATCAATGATAATCAAATCAAAGTGTCCTACTCCAAACTGACGTTCATCATCGTCAATCATGTTCAAAATGCTTGGATAAGTGGAAACAACAATACGGGCATTAGGATCAAATTCTGTTGGCGTTCCTGAATAAATAGAACAGCGTGTAGAATTAGGAAGATGTTTTTCAAAAGCCTTAAATGCCTGACTTACAAGTTCTTTTCTATCTGCCAGGAATAAAACATGTTCTATCCATTCATTTCGCATGAGGATATCAACAAGGGAAATAGCAAAACGAGTTTTACCTGTTCCTGTAGCCATTACATTTAAAGCACTGCGTCTTTTAGTTGAATAAGAATTACAAATTGAAGTACAAGCCATCTGAATAAACGGACGGTCAGAAATATTGGTATCTACGCGAGTATCTTCTATTTTATTGAGTCTGCGTTTCAAGATTAATGACTGGAGTTCCTTCTTTGTGTAGTAACCAAATACACGGCGAGCTGGATATCCTCCATCAACCATGTAGATCTGATAACCATTTGTATAGAAAATTACAGGACGGATATTATACATCTGTTCAAGACAGTCTGCATAAAGTTTTGCCTGCTGGGAACCTGCATCCACATCTTTTGAAGTTCGTTTTGCTTCAACGACTGCTAGAGGCTTTCCATCATCACCAAACAGAACATAATCTGCAAAACCTTCTCCGCTCGCAGTTGGCATACCTTTTACAGGAATTTCAATGCTGGCAGTTCCAGCTTTAATAACTCCTTTTATCTGGCCAATAGACCAGCCAGCTTCTTTTAATGCTGCATCAATAAAGATTTTACGAGTTTCTGCTTCTGTAAAATCTATTGAAGAGGTCATTGTTGCAGAAGTATCTATCTTCTTCTTATAGCCTTCAAAATCCTTTTTGACGATGACTACCTTATATTTTTTCTTTGGAGCACCAGTAGAATCAACAATAACAGGTGCTGGAGTAACTGGCGTTGTAGCTGGAACTACTGATTTATCAAATACAGGATAAGAATCTATGATTTTTAGGAATTTAAGTATTTCTCCGACAACATTATGGAGAGCTTCCAAAACTTTTCCAGCTTCTATTTTTGTAACAGATTCTGCATGACTGGCACCATTACCAATTTTTCTAATCAAATGGACTGAACTTAAAAACGGTTCATCCATATAGGCTGTAAATTCTGTGCTTGTAACCAGATCAAATAATGTAGCAGTTTCTGAATACTTACCTTTTTTTGTAAGATAAAAAAGTTTGACTACCCATTCCAAAGCATTACGAGCAGAACTTGCAGATGCACGAGGAAATTGAGAACAAAAAGTTTCTGTTTCGTTACAGAGAGTGTATAATTCAGCGAGTTTTGGATTTGTTTTTAGGTAATCAAAGTTCATTTATCTCTCCTTGATATCTCTTACTGCTGTTTTTCTTTTATCAATCTATCAATATCTTCAAAAGCATTTTCTATTGCTTCAGAATGATACATTTCATACATTCCAAAAACATAATCGGTTAAGTTTATTTCATCTAACTGATGAAGAACTTTATCAGCTGTTGTATTTTTGAAATGAGCATACTGTTCCATAAGAAAAGTAAAAAATTCCATTTCTTTTGTCATTTAATCTCTCCTTAGGTATATGGAATTACGAGGTTCACCAGTTGAAAGCTCAACTTCCCACATATCAAAAATACCTGCAGGACTAAATTCCCACATTTCAAGATCTGGATTGGAAAGCATATTGTACGTCTTTGAAAACAAGAACTTTCTGTAAGCATCCATAATTGAATAGCCATACTTATTACTTATCAAAAGTGAAACCTCTTTATCATAAAACTGAAGAATATATGGAAGTTGTTCTGACATCTATTTCACCTCCAGAAATTTTAAAGCTCTTAAAGCTGCTTCTGTTCTAAAAGTATACTGGTCATGCAACTTCTGAGGCATAAGTCGTTTTAGAGTTTCTTCAATATCGTAGATTCCTGCAAAATAAAGACTGATTACAGGCATAGTCCTATCGTTTGCGACAGGACCTATTACAATATCGTAATCATCATTGGGTATTTCCTGGTTCTTTCGATTCAATGTAACATATTCAAGCCATTCTTTTTGAGCCTGGTTAAAATGCAGGACCTTTAAATTAGTCAGTTGTGATTCATCAAACTCAAAAACAGAAACAACGGGTTTTCCAGATTCACGGCGTTTTACAGTAAGTTCAGCCCAGCGAAAAGCCTGTTCAAAACTTGAAGTCAAATAGAATCCCTTACCAAAATCCAGCCGGCGGTCTGATTCTATTATTTGAGGATTTTGAACTGTTATGTTACTACCGTGGTATAAAAGCATATGGGCTCCTTTTTTTATTATATCATTTATTAAAAATATCTGTAATCTGATCTTTAAATATCTGATTTCCCGAAGATACAATTATTCCCCATCCAATTTTCTTTCCACTACGAGAACATCGAATTTTGTTTTTAAAAAGATTATAAACTTCAGAACCAACACAACTTTTATTCTTTCTTGTTATATCTAATTCTGATTCTATATAATCTTTTAAGGCTCCTACCACCATATCAGTAAATTGTAAACAAGGTGAATGTGTACACTTAGTAAAGCAAATTGAATGTTTGAAATTTAATTGTTCTAGCGGTCCTACATAATTTTCATTTCCTGAAATTGTTTTTTTTGTGTTATACATATAAAAATAACTACGATTATAAGGTTTAGGATTTGAATCGGTTGGCCAATCCATTATAACTTGGTATCGATCTTTGTTTGCTTTAGCTTCATTTCCTATTCGTAGAAGAATATTGTCCAATAGATACTGAGAAAAATCTTCCTTTTTATTTTTAATTATTTTTTTATCCGAAGAATATGATTTTATACAGGAAAATACAATTTTATAGTCAATTGCCTGAGCTTCTTTAAATATCGCCAATCTTATATCTCTAGATTTTAATTTCAAATTGGAATATTCTTGCATTTTTCCGAATTCTTTATAAATAGATTCCACTTCTGAATCCCTAAAATTCCATTTGATTGGAAGATTTGGATTAATATACTTAGATTTTTCTGTCTTAATAATCTTTATTAGTTTTTCTTCATTTTCATCATCAATAATAATTCCGCCAATAGCATTAATTCTTGGAGTTTTTTCTTCTTTACAACTTTTTATATAGCTATCATCAAGATAAATATATTTCAAAATTTACTCTCCAAAATATTCATCCATTTTAGAATCCAATAATTCCTGCAAGTCTACAAGCTGTGTTTTGATGATTGATTTTGCAGAATCGCTTTTTTGAACGTATGCGGCAAAATCGTTTTGAAGGTCGATTGGAGGAACTGGAATTTTCTCAACTTTTAAATCTGATATTGATAAATATTTTACAGTTGCACCATTTGATTTAATATTAAACTTTGGACTTAATACATAAGCGAACAAATAACATATAAATACTGATAAAACTTTTTCATGATTATCAAATTTCAACCATGTAATCATTCCATCTTGAAAATAAAACTCATCATCTTCTCTTATAATATAACATAGTCCCAACGTACCACGCGTAGTTACAAGAATATCATCTTTTGTTGGAACCCAACCTTTTTTGCTAAACTCATTATATTTTTCATATGAAATGTATAACTCTGCTTGTTCTAAACCATTTATTCGTGACACTAAATCAGAAATTCGTAAAAAAGGAATTCCGCTATCTGTCTGTTCCTCAGCATAGATTCGTTTACTTGATGTAACTTGAACTAAAGTATCTAATTTTTCAACTTTCCATTTTCCACTTTCAACTGGGTTTACTCCAAACATTTCCACGAACTTGGATTTTACCAGTTCATCAAGCTGCTGAAGCTGCTGTTTTTTGTTGTCTATGGCACTTTGTATTGAGTCCAAATGTGCCGCAATTTTCTGCTGTTCTGGGAGAGATGGAACGTTGATTTCTTTTGAAAAATAGGTTTTCTTTTGTAAATTTTGGATACCAGTTGTTTTATTAAAACAATCAGAGAATCTTCCTGCTTCATACATTCCATGCAACTGCCAGAATAAATATTTGGGATTAACTAAACCTCTATTTGGTCTTATTGGAAGAATAAAATTGTTACATACATATTTATTATCTTCGCCTTCAAAAATATTCACATAACCAACTGAATGAGTTTTAGTTCCACCTGATTTTTCGATGATTAAATCACCATTACAAAGAAAATTTCCTTCTGCTTCTTCTGATGTGATATTTCGTAAACATATATCGGAATAATCAATTCTTCCTTCATAAGTCATATTATTGGTTTTAATTACAGGAATTCCATCATCAGAAAAATCTGTTCCCCAGAGACCTTTGAATTCTGCAGAAATTACATCTTTTATTTGTTTTTTCACTTCTAAATTCCTCATTCATAATTCCGCATTCCGAATTGAAACGCGTTAGGGATTGTAGGGACGCCGAAGGCGAACAACGCTTGCGTTGTTTGAAGCGACAGCGTAACCCCGAAAAGCCCGGCGGCAGTTTACTGCCGCAACGCCCAGATTTCGACAGGCTCAATCAGCGTTTGTAAGCTCTTCCATAATCTTTTTAAACTGCACTTCCAAATCGTTGATGGAGGCCAAAATATCTTTTGTGGCACGATAAGTTTTCTTTTCTACCTGCTTTTTCTGATATTTGTTGAAAGAGAACACATAGTCGTTGTCCACGATTTCCTGCTTTTCTACGAGGAATGACTTTTCGTATTTTGTGCGGTCTGCTTCCTGGGCAAGGTTGTTCCAGCGCTGAATGATATCTGGAATGTCGTTTGCTTCGATTGGGTCACGCTTCTGGTCAAGGCTGTAACCGTCGTTTTCCATGTTGTACATCCAGACTTTATCTGTTCCGCCGGCGTTTGTTTTTGTAAAAATAAGGATGCCTGTCTGAACTCCGGAATATGGATAGAATACTCCACCAGGCATAAAGATTACGGCTTCCAGCTTCTGATTTTCTACAAGTTCCTTGCGGAGTTTTGTATAGGCTTTGTCGTTTGTGTTGTTCATTACTCCAACTGGAACAATGCTTACACAGCGGCCACCTGTTTTAAGAAGGCGGAGGAAAAGGCTTAAGAACAGAAGTTCTGTTTTCTTTGTTCCGCCTGAAATCTGAATAAGTGATTTTGCAACTGTGCTTGGATCAAGGCTTCCGCTGAATGGTGGGTTTGCAAGAATAAGGGAATAAAGTTCCTTGTCTTCGTAGTCTTCGCCAACTGAGTTATTGTATTTGATTGTAGGATTGTTTACTCCGTGGAGTGTCATGTTCATACAGCCGATTCGAAGCATGTCTGGATCTGTGTCGTAACCTGTAAACATCTGGTTATCAAAATGAGCGCGTTTTTCTGTGTCTGAAAGTTCGCTCTGATAATGGTCTTCGATATATTTAGCTGTTTCTGCAAGGAAGCCGGCTGACCCCATGGCCGGGTCAATCATTGTATCTTTAAGAGTTGGCTTTGCAATCTCTACCATCATATCGATAATGTGGCGAGGTGTACGGAACTGGCCATTGTCACCGGAAGTTGCCCATTTGGAAAGAAGGTATTCGTAGCAGTCACCCATAAGGTCTGCCTTGTCAAAACCAAGTCCCGGGTCGTTGATGGCATCTACCATTTTCTGCAGGATGTATGGTGAAGAAACTGCAAACTGTGCGTCCTTCATAAAATCTGCAAAGGAAGTTACTTTATCGCCGTGAAGAGTTTTGATAAATGGAAAAACATTATCGCGAAGATTTGAAAACATCTTCTTTGATTCAAAGTGACTGAATACATTCCAGCGAAGGTCTGCATAGGAAACTTCAATATTAAGGTCATCATTGATGTATGCACCTTCTTTGAAGATAAGGTCTTTATCAAAGTTTTCAATCTTGATGCCACGGGCAATCATATCGTTGATTTTACGTTCTTTTTTTATCTGCTGGTCATCAAGCATTTTGATGAAAATAAGATATGTAATCTGCTGAATATCAATAAGCGGATTGGTCATCTGATTTGACCACATTGCATCCCAAAGGTTATCCAGTTTATTTTTTACTTCGCCGGTAATCATAGATAAGAATTCTCCATTTATTTGATAGTACAATTATAGCACAAAACTATTGGTTAGATACAAACTTAGTCTGCCATTCAGTTTTATAGTTTTAACAAAAAGATTTACGCAACATAACAATTCATCAAATAATCCTCAGCATAGAAATCATAATTTGCTTCGTAGTTTTTCTTGTTTTACATTCACTAGTAATTCAATTAAATCCATTTTATGCTGTTTCCTTCTTCCTGTAGCGTAGTATGAATTATTCTTTGTTTGTTCGATGCTTTAAGGAAGTAATTTTCCTCACAAAAAGGGGCCGTCCCCCAAAAGGAGAACAGCCCCAAAGGAATAAGGAA
>JAKSTJ010000082.1 GCA_024402635.1 Treponema sp.
CTAAAAGAATATTTGTATCAATAAGTACTTCCATTTATTTACCTTTTTTTATTACGACAAATTTTACTTTAGGTGCTTGGCAGAAAGGTATGACATCTTTTCTGTTTCAAAATCCAGATCTTCACCTTTTCCACTAAAAAAATCGAATGCATCTTGAGCTTCTTTGTCCGAAAGATTTGCCAGTTCTGTATAAAATTGATTTTTCTGGCTTAAAACTTCTATTTTGTGGGCAAGTTTTTGAAGAAGAGATAATGATTCTGTATAGGTCAGGCGAGGAATATATGAAACCATAGTTTTATAGTAGTAATTGCTGCTTTCAGATTTACTTTGTGAGCTTGTATATGATGGAGTAGGTGAAGAGAAAGAATTGTTCTCCCCAAAATCCTGCTGAATGCGATATTCCAATGAATCAGAAGATTTATTTGTTTGAGTCTCTTTATCTGAAATTTTATTTTCCAAAATAACATCATATGGAACTTTATAAAGTTTGCATAATGCTATTACAGATTTAATTCCTGGGTCTACATCACCATTTTCGTATTTTGCATACATCTGCCGTGAAATATTCAGATATTTTGCAATAAAACTTTGTGAATACTGGTTCAGTTCCCGTAAATATAAAAGTGTTTCTTTCATAATTTCTAGGATAAATATATAATTGTTTAAAGTCAAATAAAATTACATTCTAAGTAAAAAATAGTTACTTTCTGGAATTATTTAAAACTATACGATTATTCATACTTACAATAATCAAGTTGTTGAATTGTTATATCTAAAAAATCATGGTAAGATTTTACTATGAAGGGAGTTAAAAATGAAACAGATTTACAAAAATGACTTTTTTACTGTTTTTTCAGACAATGAAACTCTAAATAACCAGCAGAAAATTTTTGATGCCTTGAATGATAATTTATCCCGCATTATGAACTTTTTTGAAGTTGAAAAACTTTCAAAAGCAATTAGTGTCTGTATCCACACTGATTTAGAAGAATGGAAAAAATTCTTTAATTCTATGGGAAATCAGTATCAGGATTATGTGGTAGGTTGTGCATGGGAAGGCAAAATTGATGTTCTGGCTTTTGAAGAATATCAGAAAACCCAGATGCACAAGGATGACAGTTTTGATGATTTTTTGAAAGTTGTGATTCATGAATTTGTTCACATCTGTCATCAGGAAATTCAACCGGATTTTTCTAAAGTTACCTGGTTTATGGGTGAAGGCTTGGCAACTTATCTTGCAGGACAACGTTATAATGAACATGAAGAAATAGATTTCCCAAAAGAAACTTTATTTGATTTCCGTCAATTTACAAATCTTCATTCCCCATATTGTGCTGCTCAGAAACTGGTAAGAGCTCTTGTAGAAAAACTTTCTCACAAAGAACTTCTGGAATATGCCTGTGATGCAGAAAAACTTTACATGGACTGGGAAAAAATCTGGGGTAACTAAAAACGGACAAGGGATTGGAGCTGCGCCGGAGGCGTCCCGAGCGAAGCGAGTGGATGAGCCGCGGTAGACGGCGAACAGCGCAAAGCCCGGTTTTTGCGAAGCAAAAATGGCCTGCACTGTCACTTTATAACCAGTTTTCAATTATCCAGTTTTTTCTAACCAACCATTGTTACTTTTTCAGCAGAAAGATTGTGATAAGCATAGCTGTAAAGAATTTCAGCCACATCTCTTAATGGTTTTCTGATATTTAATCCCATTGAATATGCAAAATTTGCAGAGGCTTTTGTTGCTTCAGGATTCCAAAGTTTTGCATTTTCAAGATTTATGTAAACAGCTTTTTGTGTCTGAGCAATTGCATTAATATGAGCATTCATAAGAGAAATTGTTTTATTTCCATCAGGATTATTTACAGAAAGAAGAGCAATTCTACAATTTTTGTTCAAGGTTTTAATTTCGTCTATTAATGAAAGATAATAGTTATCAAAAGCTGCTGAATTGTTCTGGAATAAAGTAAAATCTTCATCTCCAAGATGAATCATAATTCCTTCTGGAAGCATCTGGGCAATATTATTATTAAAATATTCAAGAGAATTTGCTACCGAAAGTTTATCTGAACTTTTATTGTAGATATCAAAATTAAAATTGAATTCTTTTGCCAGAGTTGAAACCGGAATTTCTTTATCTGAAGATCCACCCATTAAAATAACAGCATTTTTCTTTTCAACTGATGTGTTCTTTTTATAAATAATTTCATCTAATGAATTTGTATAATTAAGCATATTTTCCTCCTGATGGCTTTTTACATTTTCAATATCAATTTTTCTAATTTTTAAATCTTGTTTTACAGAAGCTTTCTTATCAAGAAGCTTATTTCTGATGTAAACAAATACATTTGCAGAAACAATTACCAGGTTCAAAATGTAAACAACAAGAACATAATTAAATTGTTTGTTAATAATTTTTGCACCAATTCCTGCAATGTATCCTGAAATAATCAGAATTATAAATGCCAGGCTAGTTCCTTTTGCGGTTCTTGCTTTAAAGGCTTTGACAACATTTAATGGCCATGAAAAACCAAAACATATCAGCATTCCTGCTTCCAAAAGATGTGATAGATTCATTTTTTTACTCCTGTGTAACTCTTTTTTTGTTATAACCACATAATATCCACTGGAAAAAAAATCACAATTTTTTAAAAGATAAAAAAATCTAAGATAAGTTTTGATAATTATTTCTTAAGTATTATAAAAAAAGATTCTTGTTATAACGTTTTTTTTACTTACAAAAGCATAACATCATTATTAATATTGTGATAAATTGTTAATATGGGAAAGAAAAAACTTGGAAATCTAAATTTTATTCGGAAAGAAATTCAACGAACCCAGTTAATACTTATTATTTCTATTACAATTTTATTATGTTTGGGCGGTTTATTTATTAATCTGAGTCAAAACAACAAAATGTTCACTCAGAATCTTCAAAATACAGCTGAATTAATCACAAGACTTTATTCATTTACAAAAGATTATTCTCAGGAAGAATTATGCAAATATATGGATAATGTTGTTCAGAATTTATCAGATGTTGATGTTATATCTATTGTAGATTTAGATAATATTCGAAAATATCATACAAATTCTGATTTAATTAATTCAAAATATGATGGAACAATTCCTGATTTTAATTTGTATAAAAGTAATTATTACACAGAAACAAATATTGGACCTTCTGGCCCTCAACTTAGAACCTATTATGCAGTTTATGATCAGGATGGAAATTATAATGGATTCATAATCACAATTTGTTTAAAAACTTCAATTTCACTAATAACAACAAGAATCTTAATTTTATTTCTGATTGTTACACTTCTGGCAATTCTGATTGAAATCGTAATATCAGGAATTTTATCTAAAATAATCAAAAAAGAATTTCTTGCATTTACGGAAGATTTTGAAGGAACAAAATTTCTGGTAGATTCAATGAGAGCAAATAATCACGATTTTACTAATAAGCTTCACGTTATTTTAGGATTAGTTCAGATTGGTGAATATGAAAAAGCAATTTCCTATATTCAGAATATTTCAATCATTCAAAGAGAAACTATAAGCAAGGTTATGAATTCTATTGAAAATCCTTCCTTTGCAGCACTGATTGTTGGGAAAATTGCCAGAGCTTCGGAATGCAATGTAAAATTTATCTTAAGCGAAGGAACTTGTTTTAAAAGTTCAGACATAGTTCTACCATCGGAAGCACTTGTTACAATAACTGGAAATTTAATTGACAATGCTTTGGATTCAATGAATATGGATACATCAAAAACCGAAAAAGAACTTTCATTAGGAATCTATACAAGACCGGACGAATTATTGATAATTGTAAAAGATACAGGAACTGGAATTCCGGAAGAAATAAAAGATAAGATTTTCGAAAATGGATTTTCAACAAAAGGCGAGGGCAGAGGAATTGGTCTTTATCATACAAAGCAACTGATTACAAGTCTTGGCGGAAAAATAACAGTTGAATCACAAGTTGGAATTGGTACCTGTTTTATGGTAAATTTATAAAGCTTGGAGGAAAAATGAGTTATTCAGTTTTAATTGTAGAAGATGATCCAATGGTTTCCATGATTAATGAACAATACGTTCTTAAAAATTCTGATTTTATTATTGCTGGAACCTGCAGAAACGGAAAGGAAGCAATTGAATTTCTGGAAACTCAAACTGCTGATTTAATTTTACTGGACGTTTTTATGCCTGTAATGAATGGTACAGATACCTTGAAAAAAATTCGGGAATTAAACATTTCATCAGAAGTAATCATGATTACAGCTGCAAATGATATTAATACAATAGAAGAAACAATGCATTTAGGCGTATTGGATTATTTAATTAAACCCTTTGCCTATGAACGATTTAACATAGCACTTCAGAAGTTTATAAACAAAATGCAGCTTATGGAAGGAAATGAAGTTCTTAGTCAGAATAGTTTAGATTCTTTGATAGCAAATAATTCTCAGCTTTCCGTTATAGAAGTTTCAAATTCTTTATCTTTACCAAAAGGAATCCAAAAAACTACTCTGGAACATATAAAACAATATTTTCAACAAAATAAAACCTGGCAAACTGTAGATGTGATTTCAGAAGCATTAGGAATTTCAGTAGTTACAGCAAGAAACTATTTGAATTATCTGGTAAAAGAAAAAATTATTCTGGAAGATATAAACTATAATACCGGTGGAAGACCAAGTATGATTTACAAAAAAAAATAAAGGTATAAAAATAAAAAAGGGGAATTTATCTACGTAAATGGAAAAGAATACAAAGATTTTGATCGAGTGTTAAATACAATAAAAGAACTATCTAATAGTGAAAGATCTTTGGAATCTTTTGAATATGAAATTCAAGAATCTTTATTGTGTGGTAGAAGTTATTTGATTTCAATACTCTTAGTTGATAATGATAGTTGTGTATTAAGTACTTACTTAATTACTTATCAATATGACTATTATCATAATTTTATAAAAGAAGAAGTATTTTATTTGAATCAACCTCCAACAAAAGAGAATGCAAAAATTACTCCAATAAAAATTGATGATAACTAATTAAAATTTGATCACCACATCAATTTTTATTTATATCATTTTGAAAGAAATAACCTGTTTAAGGTGTATGAGGTGAATAGATGGATTATTGTCGGAGAAAAGCAAGAATAGCATTTTTGGTTATTACTATTTTTTTTCAGTTCTGTTTGAATGCAAATAGTTTCTATAATTCGCTTGTAGAAGATTTATTAAATGCAGTTTCTTATGGCTATAAAGGTATAAATTTAGAAACAGGAAATATAGATTTTTGTAATTTACAAGGCAAGGAAGGATACATAACAGTATCTAGTGAAACTTCATTTTACATACCATCAAATAAAGGTTTTTTCATGGTGGAAAATTCTGAAGGAAAAATCTTTTATACAAGGAATGGAGAGTTTGTAAAACGAGGAGACGATTATTTTTTAGTAAGAAATAATTATAAATTAAAAACTCAAATAATTGATTTTGAAAATGGCAAGAAAACGTTGATTTATCATCCTACGTCTTCATGTAAAATAATACGAGATGGTTTCTTGTTTTCCTTTTCAGAAGTTGAATCATATGAAGAAGAGATAATCACAAATAGACTGGAAATTCCAAATATTGATCCTATAGAAATTTTATTAAAGATGAAATCAATTTTAAATAAAAATCCAAAAAAATATGTTGAACAGATGACTCTGGTAGATAAGATGCTAGATGTTCTGATAAATGATAAAATGCATTCGTACTATATAGAACGTAGTTATTTACAATTTGATATTGAAAAGTATCAATTACAGAATAATACAACAACCTATGATCATTTACGATTTCTGTATTCAACTAATTGGGCAAGAACTTTTAGTAAATATATAAAACTTTTATATATATAATTCTAAAACCTCAGCAAAATTGTGATTTGTAGTGATAGGTGTTAAAATTGAACTAAAACCAGTTGTTTTTCGTTGGTAACCGTCAATTCTCGTGTATTTTCCCAAAATAAATATTTAATCTAAACTTATACCCAAGGTGGAAGAAATCTGCGCAAAGGAGTTACAGGACTTTTAGCAATCATTGAAAATGAAATGCATCTGGATGCTTTAAGCAATTCCGTATTCTTTTTCTGCAATAAGAGTCATAAGCTGCTCAAGATTATATTCTGGAACAAGAAAAACTTGTTGATGAAGGAAAAATTTCTGAAACAGAGTTCCTTGTAAGACGAGTAAAAGAAGTAAAATCCCATATGGATAACCTTCATTCATGGCTTATTGAAAAGAAACAGAAGGAAATGATTCTTGATTCCTCAAAGACAAAGGTGGTAATGGAGCAAGAGCATCCTGCTTTATTAAGGGTTTATTACAAACCCTTAAAACGGCGAAGTCAAGGCTGTAAGCGTAAGCGTGCCTTGACTCGACGTATTACGGCTCGTGAGCCGGTGCGCATGCTTGCAGGCGCACAAACAACCACCCGC
>JAKSTJ010000083.1 GCA_024402635.1 Treponema sp.
ACCGTGTCCCATGTGAAGAACACCAGTTACGTTTGGAGGAGGAATGACGACTGTATAATTGCCCTGACATTTTTCACACTGACAGTGTACAGGTGATGATTCATCAGATGCAGGTTTAAAATAACCTTTAGAATCCCAGTCGTTGTAGATACGATCTTCGAAAGATTTTGGATCGTAAGCTTTTTCAAGTTCAATAGCTTTCATTTTCATTCCGTCCTTTTAAAAATGTTGACAAATAGTATAACGAATTTTATGGCCAGTTACAATTAGGATAATTAAAGGACTAATGTAAAAAAATCTATTAAAGCTGTCCGTCTATCAAAACATAACTATATTTTACATCACCAACATAATAATCAATACAAACAAAAGCAAAACGATTTTTCTTATTTTTAAAGAAATCACATGCTGGATAAGAACCTTTTTGCATTACATTTTTATAAAATTTAATTGTTGAATCTCCGGTAAAATTCCAGAAAGCGTCAAAATAATTATCATTACCCCAGACTCTGTCCCCAAATAAATATGCTTTCCGAATATCATTGCTGTCGTTTATGGCTGACAAATCTTTTTTCAAATTCTTAAATTTAATTTCTCCGGTTTTCTGATTATAAGTATAACCGTCGTGAACAAAATAAAGATTTCCTTTACCTCCGACCGCACGTACTGAAGTTTCAATACTATGCCAGCAAGTCCAGTCTTCTTTTGTTAGTTCCATTGTAACTTTATAAATATGATCTTTTTCGACAAAAGGATAATTTACTATATCCATTGGATTTTTACCGCAGGAATCTACATCATCTATATAAAATAATTTAGTTTGTGTAGTTTCATCAAATACATTGATTTTTATCCTTTTAAATTCCGGATTGTGAACTTTAATAATATTAAGACCTTTTTTTGTAGCTTTTACTCCAAGTTCTACATTATCACTTATCTGCTGCTGATTTCCATTTGTCCATGCCATAAAATCAGACTGTTCTACATAAGCAAAATCTGAAATTTCATTTTTCTTAGAAACACCAGTATTTTTAGAAGATTTTCCAAACTGGGCAAAGGCTTTATCCAGATCTTCAAAACGGAAAATAAGCCAGTTTTTTAATACACCGGCAGCTTCTTTTTGAGTTTTACAAGCCAAGGCTTCTTTACTAAGTTCATAAGCTAAATCATGAGGATTCATATTTCCCCATTTTTTATAATTTCGTGCAAAAGCCTGAACATTAATTGAATTATTGCTGATTTCATCAATTTTCTGAAGAAGTTTGTCTTTTACTTTGTTAGATTTTATTTCATTCCATTTTGCAGTAACTCTTTTCTGAAACCATGGTTCTTTTATAAAAATAATTGTCCATGGATTTCCTTTATTAATTCCATTTACATCTGCTGCAAAAAGGCCTTTTATATAATTTCTTGTATAATTTCCATCTTCCCAGCTTGGATCTTTATGTCCTAAAGCCGAATCAAAATCCCAGGGAGCTTCAAAAGTCAAAAGTTTATTTCCATTTTTCCCAAAATCAACATCCATATAAAAACTTGAATAATTTAAATCCGGATCACAGGCCAATTCGGAAATAATGTAAGTATTAACCAGAGAATCCAGATCAATAATTTTTGAAAGACATTCTTCAGGATTTTTTGCAGAACTATCTTTTACAACCTTAGTAAAATCTGAGTTGAATTTATAATATTTATGATTTTCAATTGCTTCTTTACAGATATACCAGAGATTGTTCATGTAATCTGAAAGAAATTTTTTCTGCTTATCATTTACTTTATTTTTAATTGCATAAAAATTCTGGAGACTTTCAGGAGAACCACCATTTATATCTGTAAAACCGAAACAATCATCAATTTTAAAATAATTATCTTCTTCATCATTAATGTAAGTTTTTTTAGGGCCGTGAAGATATCTATCAATTGCACTGGCATAATAATCATATTCAAATAGATAACCGGTTTCTTTTGTTTCCGAAGAAGTTAAACCGATTCTTTCTGCAGATTGAGGTTCCGCAAGAAGATAAACTCCCCAATATTGATTGTTTATATATACTTCAACCAGTTTGCAATCGGAAGCATAATATTTTTCATCAATTAATTTACTAAGATAGAAACCTGTTAAATCTCTTAAAATCGAAAAATCTTTCCAGGATGCAAGAAGAATCCAGTTTTTATATTTTTTTCCTTCATGCAAACCTAAAAGAGAATGATTTGAATCAAAACTAATATTAAAAGGTTTTTTTTCGGAACAGGTAGTATAATTTCCTCTGACTTTAACCTTTGCTGAATCTCCATTGATTACAGTTTTTCCAGTTTCATCAATTACCGTAATCTTTGAAGCTTCTGTCCATGGAGAAGGACAATTTTTATAAAAATTCTCTTCATCTTTTCCAATGCTGTTAAGTTTTACTGTATTTGAAAAAGGTTTTGTAGCAAAATCCATTTTATTTTTATATTTAGGATTGGAAGTACCAAGAGTTTCAATCTTAATCTGAGGCATCATAGTTTGAGTTGATTTTTTTTCTGAAAAACAGATTGAAGTTGAAAGAAAAAATAAAGCTGTTATAAGAATAATTGATTTTTTCATAGTAAATCTCCCTTTATTTTATAGTAAAGAGAGACTTTTTATTTCACAAGTGAAAAAAACTCACAAAATATGCAGATTGTTATCTGAAAGCAGGAGGAACCTTAAAATATCCCATTTTTGAAAAAACTGCAGCGCCATCCGAATATCCTAAATCAATTAATTTAGCTACTTTTTCGGGAGAAAAATCTATAGTTCCATTGAAAAAATTGCCCAGACTTTCAGATGGATAAATTTCTATAAATTTCTTTCCACTTTTTTCCATACGCTGCAATTCATCAGAAGTAAAATTATAATCCTTTTCTTCTTCTGACATTAAATAAACAATATAAACAGTAGAAATTTCAGGATGTTTTAAAACAGGAACTATTGGTGTATTTCTCCCGCCAGCCGCCTGAACTCCCCCATCAAGATATTCATAAACTCTACCAACTGGGCGTCCATTTTCCACAGTTTCTGCAGGTAAAGTTTGAGTTTCATAAACGCCAGGCACAGCAGATGAAGCAAGAAGAATATCAGCAGCAATTTCATTGGAAGGCTGATCGTTTAATTTGAAATAATGGGAATAATCATGCTCAAAAAGACTGGAAAACAATTTATAACCAAGCTGAGTTTTTCTAACAGCAGTTGCATAAACAGTTTTAGAAGTTAAATTCAATTTTTCAACAGACAAAACTGATTTTATCATGTCCCGTAATTCACTTCGGTCGTAAAGTCCAGCAGATGGATTTGAAGTTGTAATATAATCTAAAGTTTCATTGGCAACTTCTTCCATAATATTTCCAAGAGTGCCAAGTAATTTTTCAAGACTTTCTTCCAAAGTTTCAAGTCCTGGATTATTTTCGTTTTCAGAGGAATTAACAACCATTAAATCTGAAGTTGTTTCTTCCTTTTTTAATTTTTTTGGTTTTAATAAAGAAGATTTATTAACTCTGTTTCTCCAGATTTTTTCTGCATTGGAAGGAGTTGTACAGGCAAATAAAGCAGCATTCAAAGAACCAACTGAAGTTCCTGAAAATACAGAAACATCTTTTGCCAGACCAAAATCAGCCATTGCTTTCCAGATTCCAACTTCATAAGCTCCTTTTGCTCCTCCACCAGAAAGAACTAAAGCTGATGATTGAGAAAAAAGGTTTACTGAAAAAATAAATGTTACAAATAATAAAAAAATCTTTTTCATTGAGTTTATTATAAAATGAATTCTGATTTCTTACAAATGGGACAGAGCAAAAAATAATTTTTCGCTTCCAATCAGAATTGAAAATCTTAAAAATTAAATTTTACGCCAAAAGAAAAACTGAGTTCTAAAGTGTCTGTTCCTGATTTCTGATTAATCATCATAAATTCCGGGTCTCCGTCAAAAAGTCCGAAATTAATTCCTCTATAGGCATTTGTTGCAGTCTGACCTTTTAAAATAGGACTGATATCACCTTTTACTGCTGCAACTAAGGAAAACTGATTATTACAAATATATTCAGCAGTTAAAACAGCAGAATAATATTGAAAAAATCCGTTTTGAACCATTAATGTTATATAATCCTGACGTAATTCTTCATCTTCTGGAGCATAAACATTGTCATCCCGATGATAATCCTGAGCGTAAAAAACTGCAAATGGAGAAACATCCAGTTCTAAACCAAAACGAAAATTATTTATAGAATACTGAGTTTTTAAGCCCGCTAAAACAATTATATTTCTGCGATAATAATCAATTCCAGAAAGTTTTTTTGGAGGCTGATTAATTATTTCTTCTGAATCCCAGGCTTTATTTTCTCCGTACCAGCCATAACCATTTCTAGCCGTAAAACTCATATATCTGAAATTAACTGCGACAACAGGACTAAGCGTAAAATTATTTATAAAAAAATCATAGGAAATTTTTCCAGTAAGATTTATGTTTTTTCCTGCTGAATTTTCAAAAACTCCGTAATTTGTTTTTACATCAGTTTTTTTCCAGTCTGAATCTGTCATCTGACCGCAATAAACTGGTAAAACTGCATAAACAAAACCTTCCAGATTAAAATTATACAGATTTACACCTAAATCAATTGCTCCGTTTACAAGAGGCTGTTCCTGCCATTGAAGATAACTGATGACTCTGTCGGAATTTTTTGCATATAAATATTCACCAATCTGTCCTTCTGTAAAACCAATTGAAGGCTGAACATAAAAAGAAAAATCTTCTGGGGACAGAGCAAAAATCTGAGTTGAAAGAAAAACTGAAAGAATTATAAGTAAAAGTCTTTTCATAAGATGATTAGGATTATGAACTGATTTTTTATAATCTGCAATATAAAAGTTAAAAGAAAAAGGCTGTCTGATTTAAGACAGCCTTTTGTTAGAAGTAGATTTTATTTATTATTCTACAACAACTGCGTCGTTTGTAAGATCAGCAATTTCAAGTTTACCATTCAATGTCTGACCAATATAAACGTTAGCATATACACCTACATAAGCTTCTCTTGGACCTGTTTTACCAATTTTAGCAGCTTTCATAACTTCTGAAGATGTAAGTTTTGAAGTAGTATCAAGTTTTAATGATTTTTCATTAAAATCTTCGCCTTTGTAGAAATTTACAACATAGTCACCAGTTGTATCATCTTCGATAACCTGAGCTACAACAGAAATGTTTTTTACACCATCAACAGTTACAATTGCACTAGCAGGAAGAGCTGTAAAATCATTGATTACAATTTCATATGGAGTCTTAATTGAAGCATCATAAGCTTCTTCTTCAATAGCTTTTCCTGCACTTTCATCATAAGCTCCAAAGTTTCTTGCTGCCATATTTGCATCAGAAATATTGTAGTAATGAGATACATAGTACTGAGCACCAGTTCTATCTGCATTGAATCTAACACCTACAATACCAAAGTTCCATGTCTTATACTGTGGGTCAGGAATACTATTACCTTCTTCATCTTTTTTTACATCACCTGTTGTTTCATCGATAAGCCATTTTGAACCCTTATTCTGTGTTACATCAAATACAATACCGATTACACCGTCACCATTAGGTTCTGAATTTGAATTACAAGCTAAATCAATTTTACCAGACATATCAGAATGTTTTGTTTGAAGTAATTTTGCACCACGAATCCAGTCGGTTGTATCATTTACTTTATCAATTGTCCAAGTACCAAGACCAGCATCATAAGTTGCATCAGTATAGTCAAAAATATCTGTTCCATATGCTTTCTGCATAGCAGAAGACAAGCTCCAATCACTACATCCAACAAACATAACAGCAGCCATTGCAACAGCTGCACCAATTAATAATTTTTTTGTCATTTTCATAAGAAAACTCCTTTTTATGAATCCCTAATTCCATGAGATTCTTAAAAATTTAACAGTTCAATAAACTGTAATTTGTAGCTTTATACGAAAACTGAATCAACGATTCTTTGTTGTTTCCGATAAAAAAATTAACTTTTTGTTTTTATCTTATGTCTTAACTTTATACTTATTTCGGGCTCTTTTCAACCGTTTTTCAATAAGATTATTCTTATTTACACTGGTTTTTTCCTAAGAAGAATCTTATATTCAATTAAAAAAACGCAAGAATAAGATAAAAGTTACGTCCAATTATCGGTGAGATCCCGAAACCAGTTCGGGATGACGCTTTTTTTGCATTATTGGTGAGATCCCGAAATAAATTCGGGATGACAGTCATGCTGAACTTGTTTCAGCATCTCACAAACTATTACCTCGATAAATCTCGGTCCCTGCGGCTTCTTGTTGAACCTAAAGTAATCCTGTCGGATTCCTTTTTAACGGTTCTTCGATGCTTGCAATGCTGAACTTGTTTCAGCATCTCACAAACTATTACCTCGATAAATCTCGGTCCC
>JAKSTJ010000084.1 GCA_024402635.1 Treponema sp.
TGAAACAATTTTATTGTGAAGTTGAACTTCTTTTGGGTTGTTAAAATCAATTTTTCTAAAAGGGATGCTGGCAATTGGGGTTTCGGAAAATTCTATAATATCACCTTTTCTGATTCCTTTATGACAAAGCCAGGTAAACACTTGTTTCGAATTTAATAGAGCTAAAATATAAAACAAATCTTCTTTTGTGGAATCCTTTTTATAAATGGCAGCTACATCTTGTGTTGGAAAAATTTCTTTTTGGGCATAACAAAAACGGAATGCATTTTTATTTGTAATTCGTTCTTTGCATGGAACAAAAATTTTATCTTGATTTGAAGTAAAAAGTGTGTAGTTTCGTAAAAATGCCCATTCCCAGAAATTCAGGGGATGATTGTAATTGTATCGGTTTTCAAGTTTATCTTTATAGTCAGAAAGCTGTTTATAAAAATAAGGAAAATTTTGTGTCAAAAGGGACAGGTCAATTTGTTTTTTAATAAAAATATAAGGCACAGTTTTTTCTGGAAAATAGGCATTTATATTTTTTGCTTTTATAACCTGAATTATATTTGATTTTTCTTCCTGATTTAATTTTGAAATATCCTTAAGTTGAAACGCTTTATCTAAACCGCTGACCATTCCATTTCCAATGTGACAATAATTTCCTAGTAATTCACAGGAAGTTTTATTTGAAAGGGTGCACAGTTTTTCGTATTTTGTGATTTGTTCCTGAGTTTGTGTATCTGCCAGAATCCAGGTTTGATTTTTATTAAATTGAGGAATTGAAAAAACATCACAATTTATATGATTTTCTATTTCATCAAGAACTTTCTGGGTCAGTTTTTTCTTATAATTGCAATTTGTAATTTGAATCTGACCCTTTTTATTTTGAGTTTTAACAAATCTGAAAATAATGAAAGAACCGGTTACTCCTTTAAAAATTGTTGTTTCATTAAATCTGATTATGTGAGTTAAAATTCCATTTTCCAGAAGATAATTTCTTAATGACTGAGCGTGAGTTGTACTAAGCCAGTATTCAGGAGTAATAAAAATCAGTTCGCCTTCATCATTTAACAATTCAACGGATTTTAAAATAAAAATTGTTGAATAATCACAAAGAGAATTGCAATATTTATTCCATAAATCACAATTTTGCAGTTCATCTTTTAGATTCTGTTCAAGATTTTTCCAGCGGATATAAGGTGGATTTCCAATTATTACATCAAATTTCTGGCAAGGATTATAGGAAATAAAACTGGTATTAATTACATTAAATTCTGGATTAATGATTTTTTTATCAATTTCACAGGATGTAATTTTTGTAAAATTATGATTTTTCAGCTGCTGAAGAAAAGCTCCATTGCCACAGGAAGGTTCAAGAATTTCTGAAGATTTTGAATGAGTAATTAATTTGACCATCAAATCTGTAATTAAAGATGAGGTCATATATTGTCCGAATTGCTGTTTAAGTTTACCCATAAAATCTATTGTAAGTATATCATAATTTGCTATATTAATGTTATGTCTCAATTGTTGATTGGAACCAGCGGTTATGATTATCCTGAATGGAAAGGTGTATTTTATCCAACGGATTTACCAAGAAAAGATTTTCTTTCTTATTACGCAACTCAATTCAATGCTCTGGAAATTAATAATACTTTTTATAATATGCCGGATGCCGGACGAATTAATTCATTTTATGAAAGAAGTCAGGGAAAATTGAACTTTAGTATAAAAGCAAACAGATTATTAACTCACGAAATAGACCAGAACTGGAAAAATTATGGAGATGATTTTAAAAATGCAATAAAAGATTTGCAGGAAAAAGATTGTCTTTCTGCAGTTTTATTTCAGTTTCCTCAAAGTTTTCATTATGAAAAAGAAAATCGTATTTATCTTGCAGATTTAATAAATCATTTTAGCGGATTTCCGGTTGTAATTGAATTTCGTCATAGTGAATGGATTCGTCCGTCAGTTTTTGAAGGTCTTAATCAGCGGAATGCCAGCATTGTTTTTTGTGATATGCCGCAATTAAAAAATTTACCAGATGGTTTTGGTGTAAAAACTCCATTTATTGGAAAAAATGCATATATCAGATTTCACGGACGAAATGAAAGTGCCTGGTATGCAAAAACTGAAGATAGTCTGGCAAACAATGGAAGTGCCCGATATTTGTATGATTATTCTGATGATGAACTTAATAAATTTGTTCCTGTAATTGGAAATGCAATTAAAGAAGGTAAGAAAGCTCAGATTTATTTTAATAATCATCCTAAAGGTTTAGGTGCAAAGAATGCCAGAAATCTAAAAGAAAAATTAGTAACCAGAATTTAAAGAGGCAAAAGCAACTGCTTGTATTTTTTACAGTCAGTTGCTTTTTTTTATAAATAATTTTACTGTATAAAAAGAAGGAAAAATTTATGGTAAAACACATTATTCTCTGGACACTTAAAGAAATGTCTGATGAAGAAAAAAAATCTGTTAAAGCTGGAATAAAAGAAGGGCTTGAAGCTTTAAAAGGAAAAATTCCTGGACTTGTTGATATAAAAGTTATAACAGATGGAAGATTGGATTCTTCAAATGCAGATTTAATGCTTGATTCAACTTTTGAAAATGCAGATGCATTAAAAGGATATTCAAAACATCCTGAACATGTTGCGGTTGCTGACGGAAAAGTTCGTCCTTATACTGCGGCTAGAAGTTGTCTTGATTTTGAGTTCTAGTTTAATTCGTTCTGTTTTTCAAGAAGGGTTTTACAGTTTACAAATGATTTAAGAAGTTTTGGTGAGAAAGTTCCGCACTGACCTTCCTGAATCATTTTATAAGCTTCATCACTTTTAAAATCATCTTTATAAACACGTTTTGAACATAATGCATCGTAGCAGTCTACAATTGAAACAATTTGTGCCGCTATAGGAATTTGTTCACCAACCAGTCCCTGTGGATATCCTTTTCCATCATATTTTTCATGATGATATAAACAAATATCCATACTTGTCTGAAGATAAGAAGAAGACCAGTCTTTAGGTGCTTTTTTTAATAATTCGCAGCCTTTTGTCGTATGAGTCTTCATAATTTCAAATTCTTCTGGAGTAAGTCTTGCAGGTTTTAAGAGAATCATATCTGGAATAGAGATTTTACCAATATCATGAAGGGCACTGGCATTTGAAATAAGATTTACTTTTTCTGGGGTTAAATTAAATTCCGGCCAGTCAGTCATTATCTGATTTGCAAGAATTTTTGTAAAATTCTTAACTCTACGAATATGAGTTCCACTTTCAAAATCTCTTGCTTCTGTAATATCACCAATCATTTCAATGATATCATTATTTATACGATTAAGTTTTTCGTTTTTTTCCTGAATTTCAGCAGTTCGTTCATTAAGAAGTTTTTCCAGCTGAGCTTCCATTTCTTTACTTGCTTTTCGTTGTTCATCATGCTGAATTCGAGTTCGCATCTGTTCATCAAAAGGCATTAATCCCATTGTAATTCCATGGGAATCATTTTTTGCTCTTGTGATTTTAAGCTTGTAATAGAAAATCTGATTTTCAATAAAAACCCTGAAGTACACTTCATAATTATCTAAAAATTCAAGTTCTTCCTGAATCCGTTTAGTTTCTATTTGTTTAAAAAAGTTTTCTTTATCTTCCTTGTAAACAATTAAATTAAAGAAAGCCTGTAATTTTTCGTAAGTACGCAGTGAAGTATCAATTGTAGAAATTACTTTTTTAAAAACTTCGCTGGCATAAAAACGATGAACGTGATTTGTATTTGTATCAATGTAACAAATGTAATCAAAATCTGAAGCAAGACTGGCAATTACCGCATTGTGATGAGCAGTTGCAATTTCTTCGATATAACCAAGATTTTCTTTATCCTGAATGCTGTGTCCTGCAATAATTACTGTATCAAATGAATCAGGATTCCCAACTCTGGCAAATTTTGAACGATAAAGTAAAGGTTCCTGTCCCTGTTGACGGAATCTATAGTTTAAGAGAATTGTATTATCATGTTTAAGGGTTTCTTTTATTGTATCCAGTTTGGTGTGTTCATAAATCCACTGACGGTCTTCTGGAAATAAAAATTTTTGACAGAACATTTTGATATAATCATCATAGGAATATTTTATAAACTCTTTATAAGATTCCTTATATTTTTCTTCACAAAATAAAAGAGAAAGTTTTCCTGTATTAATGTTAACACTTAAGATTGTTTCATAGTCAGTGAGCAAACTTTTAGTAACGTCATCAAAATCATCCATGTCAATTTTAGTATAAAACACAAATTTTATAAAAGCAAATTGATAATTTTGTAAAATTTAAAAAAAATGTTATTCTTATAGTGAATTAAGGTGATAAATATGAATTTTTCTGAAATTCCATTTGCGAAAGATAGTTGTCCATGCGGATATTTTCCTGAAAAAGAATGTACTCAGTATTTTAATATTTCCTATTGGTTTGATGAAAAAGAATTCTTAAAGGATGAAAAAACTTTTCCAATTAAACAATATTATGGCTATCTGAAAAGAAATGGTTTTTGCAGATATAGTGCAATGTTTTATAAGTATGATTGTAAAAATTGTAAACAGTGTACTGGAATTCGTGTTCCTGTGAATAAATTTAAACCTTCAAAAAATCAACGGGCAGCCTGGAATAAAAATCCTGATATTGAAGTAACATTGGTAAAAGACAGCGAAAAATTTGTTTCAGAAGAACGGGCTTTATTATTCAGAGAATATGATGCATATCATAATGCAAATCAGGCAGGATTTACTAAAAAAACAATCGAGGAAGCATTAGACGCAATTCGTGAAATGAATTCAGGTTATCCTGGAGTTTGGAATCTGGAATATAGGTTAAATGGCCGGCTTATTGGAGTTGGAATTGTAGATTATACAGAATCTTCAGATGGTAAAATAGACGCTCTTTGTTCAAATTATTTTTATTATGAAGTTTCACCGGAAATTTTAAAACGAAGTATAGGAGTGTTCAGTGTTTTAAAGGAATTGGAATTATGTAAAGAAATGGAGATTCCTTATTATTATCTAGGTTTATATTTACCAGAATGCCACAAAATGAATTATAAAAATAACTACGAACCAAATGAAATTCTTATTGAAAATACATGGCTTTCTTCTGACTACGATTTTCCAAAACCAGGAAATGATTATGGTGATATCTGTTTTATTACAGATGAAATAGAATTACCGGTTTTATTAGGAGCATATAGAGATGGAATTTTTCCCTGGTTTAATGAAGATGAAGGAGAACCAGTTTTATGGCAATCACCAGATCCAAGGTTTGTAATTCCAGTAGAAAAACTTCACATTCCAAAAACACTGAAAAAGTTTTTAAAGAAATCTCCCTATACATATACAATTGATAAATGTTTTGAAGAAGTAATAACTCAATGTTCTCTAATGAGACGTCCCGATCAGAATGGAACCTGGATTGGTCCAAAAATGATAGAAGCTTACACAAATCTTCATCAGTCGGGTTATGCACACAGCATAGAAGCCTGGCACGGAGATAAATTAGTAGGAGGCTTTTACGGAGAACTGTTTGGCAGTTTATTTTGCGGAGAATCAATGTTTACTATAGAAGATAACAGTTCATCTTCAGCTTTCGTCTGGTTTGCCCAAAAATTTAAAGAATGCGGCGGCCAGCTTATAGACTGCCAGGTATATACAGACAACATGGCCCGCTATGGAGCCATAGAAATACCAAGATCCGAATATCTAAAAAAAATCAAACAGCTTCAAAAAATCCGTCTAAAAAAAGAATTAAAAGACTAATTCTCCACCAGCGGTTCAAACCACACCAGCGCAGCGAGGTGTCAAAAAACTACACCAGCGTAAGCGAGGTGTTCACAATCGGGGTTCTTAGGGCACGCAGCCCTAAGTCGTGCAGAAAGAAGAAGGGGGTCGGAGTTGGTAAAGCTAAAAATTGCAGTGCAATTTTCTTAACGCTTTGCTATTTTGCACCGGCCATTAATGGCCTTACACAGGAAGAAAAAACCAGCTTCGAAACTCTCCAACTATCACCAGCGCGGCGAGGTGTCCCCTCAAAAATACACCAGCGTAGCGAGGTGTTATCCCCAATCCTTCCTTACGGGGTTCTTAGGGCACGCAGCCCTATGCCGTGCAGTGAACTGACACCAAAAAGTTGGACAAATTTATTATAAAAAATGAATTATCCAGTT
>JAKSTJ010000085.1 GCA_024402635.1 Treponema sp.
GGCCGTATTGGTCGTTTGGCTTTCCGTCAGATGTTCGAAGCTGATGGATATGAAGTAGTTGCAATCAACGATTTGACAAGCCCAAAAATGCTTGCACACCTTTTGAAGTATGATACAGCACAGGGTGGTTTCTGTGGAAAAATCGGTGAAGGAAAACACACAGTTTCTGCAACTGAAGATTCTATCATCGTTGATGGTAAAGAAATCAAAATCTCTGCTGAAAAAGATGCAGCTAACTGTCCATGGGCAGCTAACAAAGTAGACGTAGTTCTTGAATGTACAGGTTTCTACTGTGCAAAAGACAAGGCTGCTGCTCACATCACAGCAGGTGCTAAGAAAGTTGTAATTTCAGCTCCAGCTGGAAACGACCTTCCAACAATCGTTTACAATGTAAACCACAAAACATTAACAAAAGCTGACAATATCATTTCTGCAGCTTCTTGTACAACAAACTGTTTGGCACCAATGGCTAAAGCATTGAATGACTATGCTCCAATCCAGTCTGGTATCATGGCTACAATCCATGCTTACACAGGTGACCAGATGATCCTCGACGGTCCACAGCGCAAAGGTGACCTCCGCCGTTCACGTGCTGGTGCTGCTAACATCGTTCCTAACTCAACAGGTGCTGCTAAGGCTATCGGTCTTGTAATTCCTGAATTGAACGGAAAATTGATTGGTGCTGCTCAGCGTGTTCCAACACCAACAGGATCTACAACAATCCTTACAGCTGTTATCAAAGGTAAAGATGTAACAAAAGAAGCTATCAATGCTGCTATGAAAGCTGCTCAGACAGAATCTTTCGGTTACAACGAAGACGAAATCGTATCTTCTGATATCATCGGTATGAAATATGGTTCATTGTTCGATGCAACACAGACAATGGTTGCTAAGATCGACGACGATACATACCAGGTACAGGTTGTTTCTTGGTACGACAACGAAAACTCTTACACATCTCAGATGGTAAGAACTATTAAATACTTCTCAGAAAACTGCTAAGTATAAACACTTGATTTAGGTGAAAAAAAGCTCTCGCTATGCGAGGGCTTTTTTTATTTCAACAGGAAGTATTTAATAGTTCTTGCTATAGGCGCGTAAAAATGCTGCGCCACTGCTCGCATTTTCTGCTAAGGTAAGAACAATTAAATACTTCTCAGAAAACTGCTAAGTATAAACACTTGATTTAAGTGAAAAAAAGCTCTCGCTATGCGAGGGCTTTTTTTATTTCAACAGGAAGTATTTAATAGTTCTTGCGATAGAAAGCTCAGTCGATAAATCTCCTTCGCGCGTCATTTTATCGATGAACCTAAATGAATGCTAACGCATCCATTTTTAACGGTTCTTCGATTTTAGACGGGTAAGAACAATCAAATGCTTTTCTTGACTAGACGTATTTGTATTGTATGATATTAAATGGATTTTGATAAATTGAAATTTTTATTATGAAAGGAGATCTTTTGTATGTCTTTTTTAGGTAATATAATCTGGTTTCTTTTTGGCGGATTAATTGGTGCTTTAGTATGGTTTGTTGCCGGTATTTTATGGTGTATTACAATTATTGGAATACCAGTTGGAATTCAATGTTTTAAAATTGCCGGATTGTCATTATGGCCTTTTGGAAAAAGAATTGAACATAGTGAAAAACTTAGTTCAATTTTAATAAATATTTTGTGGATATTAATATCTGGAATTGAACTTGCTGTAATTCATGCTGTAATCGGATTGATTTTTTGTATTACAATTATAGGAATTCCTTTTGGAAAACAGCATTTTAAATTAGCTTCACTTGCCCTTATGCCTTTTGGAGCTGAAGTTGTAAAAGATTAATGGATGAATAAATCAGTAGATTTGCTCTGTCCCCGTTGTAAGAAAAAAAAGTGTACCTCCAAAAATTGTCTCCAACTTTTGGGGTACACTTCATCATTTTGAAATTTCAGGACAGTTTTTTAATTTCTAATTAATTGTAATTTTACCAATGTCAGAACTAATGTATATCTGATTTAATGTATCTGCTTCTGCTTCGAAAGATTTATTATATTTATTACCACCAACTGTAATGCTTCCTAAATCGGATTTTGCAATTACATTATAATTTTCAAGGCTGTCTTTTGTTTTAAGCTTAATATTTCCAACGTCAGTTTTAATAGTAATTTTGTTACAATCTGCCTTGTCTGTAAAAATATTTCCTACATCAGATTCTATATTCAGTTTTTTACATTTAATTGAATTAATATTTATGTCTCCAACATCAGTTTCTATTTTTGCAGTTTTAAGTTCTGTGTTTTCTGGAATATACAGTTTTACTTTACAATAATTGTTTCCAAAGTTCATAAAAGAATTTTTCTGAGAAATGAATAATTTGTCATCTTCAAAAGAAATTACAGGTTCAAGATTTGGAATAGAAAACTCTGAATCAATATGGAATTTATTGCCTTTTGTAATTTCAATTTCCATTACATTTCCATTTATTTCAATTTCCGAAAAATTCTGAAAATCTTTGGAAATGTTTAATTTTTCACTTTTCTGATTTCTTTCAAAAAAATTAAACATGTGTAAATTGATTCTTCCAAGTTTAAATTGAGTGCTAAAAATTATACATGCTAAAGTTATTGTCCATATTACACAAAGATATATATTCTTTTTCATTATTCTTCCTCCTTGTTTTCAGAAAATGCTGCTGCAATAATTTTATTAACAGGAGCTGCAATTACCCAGATAATCCATGTAATATTCCATGCAAATGTAAGGAAGCTGATACATAAATAAAGACAAGTTACAGTCTGCCAGTAACATTCCATAATTACAGAAACTGTCTTGTTCTTGTATCTGGATTTTTCTTCTTTTGTTTCCTTAAAATCTGTCTGCTGATTAATATTTAAAATTCTTCTGTAAGATGTATTGATTATTTTTGCATAAGAAAGAATAAATACTCCAATTCCAACAAAAAGAAAGAAGAAGGCTCCTGATAATTCCTGCATTATATAATTCTTTGAATTATCCATAAAAGCTGCAATTACAAAGGAGAAGATACAGAATAATATTCCAACAGAAATAAGAATACTAAATATAGTAGAAAAATCTCTTTTTTTCTCTTTTACAAAATTTACTGTTGTCTGATCAATTTCGCATGGTTCTTTTTTTAAGAAATTCCATTGTTCCATTTTTGTTCTGGAAAGAATTAATAAAACAATTCCAGCTGCAAGAATAATAAAGAAAGATAAAGGTTTAATAATTTCGCTTAATTGAAAAGAATCAGCAATTATTGGACCAGTTACACAGCAGATACATAGAAGTTTTCCTAATGAACTTAAGATTGCCTTTGATTTTACTTTGGAAAGATAATTTTGAGCTTCTTCAAAAGAAACCTTTTTTCTGCTGATTGTCTGATTGTTTTTATAAATCTGTTCAATTCCTAAATCGGCAGCTAATTCTTCCAGATTTCCAAATTCGGAAATTACAATTCCAACAGCTTCATTTTCTGATTTTCCTTCTTTAATTAATTCTGTATATTTATCTTCCATCATCTGTTCAAGTTCAGATTTTGCTTTTAAAACTTCTGGACTTTGAGGAAGATTTTTGAACATAGTTTCCAGATAATTTTTTATTGTTTCCATATTATATACTCTCCTGAATAATAAATTTTTCTACAACTTCTTTTGTAAGTATCCATTCCGAACACTTTTCTTTGTAATATTCTTTTCCTTTTTCTGTAATCCTGTAATAGGTTCTTTTTTTTCCGTTGTCCGCTTCCTGAGAAAAGGATTCTATAAATCCATTGTTTTCAAGGCGGGTAAATGCTGAATAAAGAGTTGTTTCTTTGATGATATATTTTTCATCTGTAAGACTCTTTATATTTTTAGAAATTTCGTACCCATAAGAAGGATTATTGCTGAGAAGAAAAAGAATCATTGTGTCATTATAACCACGTATAATATCACTGCTGATGGTTTGCATTCTCATCTCCTTTGTAACTACGACTGTCGTTGTTACGCCTGTCGTACTACGATAGACGTAGTATAACCTGAGAGAAGATTATTTGTCAACTTTCGGAAGAAAAAAAATTAGAAATTTAGATTTTTGCAGACGAAATCACAGAAACTGCAGATATCATTGCATTTTCCAGGAATAGTGATTTTTTGTTTTTTAAGAAGTTTTACGGCTTTTGAAAGTCCCTGTTCATAGCATAATGCAATCATTGGATTTTCTTCAGCATTTTCCATTATTTTGTTAAAAGGGTCGTCTATACTTCCAATAATTAGTTTTCTATTTTCGTTGGCAAATCCACAGCAAGGTGCAATTCTTCCATCTGGATGAATGTAAAGAATCTGTCCAGGTCCCTGGCAAAAATCGTCTTTGAACCATTTTTTAGCCTGCCATGAAAATGGATTATCCCCTGTAAAACTTTGAGGTAAAATATAAACAGGAATTTCTGGAAATAAATTTTGAATTTCTTGTTGTGTTACCGGGGCGTTGCGGGGTGTCCCTGCAGAAGGGGTGACGGAAGACTCTTCTGAGGCTGCAGTCAGGGAAAGGCTTTCCCCTTTATTGTAAGGTTCAACAAATTGAATGTTAATTGAATCCTGACCAAAAATATTCTGGACAGAATTTATAAAAATTTTCATTCGTTCAACAGATTGCCCGTGAAAACTGTCCCAACTAAGACCAATTTTTCCATCATAACCAGAATCATATAGCTGCTGCAAAGTTTCATTTAAAGATTTTTCATCAGTCCACCAGTCACCGTTAGTCATTATCTGGTCAAACATTAAATCATTTTTTACAGCAAAACCGATTATTTCAAAAAGAAAATCTTTGTACAAAAATGGTTCTCCACCGCTAAATCCAATACGCTGAATTTGAGGAAGGCTGGAAAGAATAAAATTTTTTGCTTTTTCAATATTAATTTTATTTGGAGTTCTGCTTACAAAACAATGGGGACAGTGCAAATTACATGCATCAGTTGCAGCAAAAATAATTTCTTCCGGAAAAAAACTTGTATGTTTCATTGTTTCAATCAGTTTACTTCAATAACAGAAACAGTTCTGCCGTCTTTATGGTATGCTTTTTTAGGATTTGTGTTATCCATTATCGGTGTAAGCCCAATGTAATAATTGTAATAATATTTTCCAGGAGGAAGAGGCAATTCCAGTTCATACATTCCTGCAGAAGTTTCTTTCATCTGATAAATCCATGGATCCCAGCTGGTAAATGTTCCTGCCAGATTTAATTTTAAACCAGATTTGCCTTTATAAACAAAATGAACAGTTCCACGAGGAGTAATTTCAGTGTTCATTCTTATGCTGTTTCTGTCTTCAACCTTAGAAAAATACAGATTAATATCTTCATCATATTCTTTTACAGGATTCATTGGGTCAGTAGTCCAAAGACCGTCAATAATAAGTCTGTATTTAATCTGTGAAATTTTGTGAGTTCTTGTATAAGCGTAAAAATAATGTTTCGATTTTTTGTTACCATCCATATCAGTTTCAGTAAGAATTTTAAAAGGATGAACAATTTTGTAATCTTCAAAATCAAAAGCAATTCCTACATAACGATACTTTGGTTCTGCAGTAAAAATAATATAATCATCAGTAATAACCGGAGCACCAGGACCTTCAATTTCTCTGATTAATTTATCCAGTTCGTATATCTGGTAAGTAACAGTTTCTTTAGCAGAAAGAATGCCGGTAAAAAAAATAAAAGCGGCAGAAATACATACAAAAAGTTTTCGTTTCATATAAAAAATATCGGATTTTCCCTTTTTACGGTTTAGTTTTTTCTTAATAATTAAATTATTTTTCTATATAAAGGTTTCAATTTTGTAAAAAAAAAGTTCAGGCCCAAATCGGAACGTTTATTAAAAAAAATAATCTTAAAACCGGTGTTCCACAGTTCCCTAACGGTCAGCCGCTTCCCTCAGTCGCCAGAGTACTGGCTCCTTCAGTCCAGTGGCCGCTCCCGCGCTGTTCCATACCGGGGCCCGATTAAATTTATAGTACAGTCAGAACCATTTGAAATCCTTTTGTAAAAAACTGTCACCCTGAACTCGTTTCAGGGTCTCACCAATGATTTTAAAAAAAATATCGGTGAGATGCCGAACTAAATTCGGCATGACAAATACTTTTACATTCATAATTTATAATTTTTTGAATTC
>JAKSTJ010000086.1 GCA_024402635.1 Treponema sp.
TATCGGTGGGATGCCGAACTAAATTCGGCATGACAAATACTTTTACATTCATAATTTATAATTTTTTGAATTCTTGCCTCAGTACAGGCAGAATCATTTGAAATCCTTTTGTAAAAAACTGTCACCCTGAATTTATTTCAGGGTCTCACCAATGATTCTAAAAAAATATCGGTGGGATGCCGAACTAAATTCGGCATGACATAAACTTTTGCTTATTAATTTTACATTCTTAAATTTTAATTTAAATTACTGTAAAATATTATCAGCAGATTCAGAATTACAGATTAAAATCAGGATGAAGATATGAATAAAAAAATAAAAAAGAACTTATCGTTAATCACTCTTAGCTTTTTATTACTTTTTACCTCTTGTAAAACTACACAAGTTCCTGCAGATAAATTCTATAAAACAGTTTTAGTAGAACATTATAGAAACAAAGATTATGAATATGTAATTAAAGAATTAGATTCACACAAAATTGGAGAAAGTAAAGAAGAAGCAGGACTTTGGTATTTGTACGGTTTATGCAAATTTTATACAAACAAAACTGACGATGCATTAGAAAGTTTTGGTAAAGTTCTGACTTATTTTCCAGAAAACTACGAAGTTTTGAATAATATTGGTGTTTGCCTTTTTATGAAGAAAGATTATTTAAATGCAATGGAGTTTTTCCATATGTCATTTTATTACAATACAAATTATAAAATCGCAATAGATAATTATAACACCGCTTATTACAACTATTCTGCTAAAAATAATAAATCAATGACACTAAAAGGATTAAACGAAAACCCTCTTGAATATAATTCCATGGGCTGGTTTTATTATTATCTGGGTGATATGCCAAATGCAATTTATTATTTCAAAAAAAGCATTAAAGAAGATCCCGACTATCAATTTTCATATATATCTTTAGGCTATTTGTATGATGAACAGAAAAATTATAAAACAGCATTGCAATATTTAGAAAAAGCCAAAAAAATTGATGCAAATAATCCAGATTTGTTAAATAACCTTGGAGTTCTTTATTACCACTTAAATAAAAAATCTTCCGCCAAACAAAGTTTTCTTGAAGCAATAGAATTAAATAATTATTTTCCAGAACCATATAATAACTTAGGATTTATTTATCTGGATGAAAATAAATTAGATGATGCTGCAGATTTCTTCACAAAAAGCCTGGAACTGAATGTTCAAAATAATCATTTACGAGCAGAATCATACGCAGGCTTAGCATTTATTTGTTCCATGAAAAATGATTTAGTCCAGGCAAAAAGATATAAAAACTTTGCAATCAAAAGCGATTACAAAATCAATGAAATCAGCTATTTATGTGATGTACTTCAATGGGATACAAAATTTATAGATTTGTGGAAGTCGTTGTAAAAATTAAGGAAAGTTATTATGAAAAAAACAATATTAAGTCTATTTTTATTATTTCTAACTGGCTTTATTTTTGCCCAAAATACGGTTCTTAATCTTAAAAACAAAAAAATTGATGTTATTCAGCTATTAAGAAAGTGAAAAAAATGTCACCTTGAACTAGTGTCAGGGGCTTACCAATAATCCACAAAAGAATAAAAAAACGCAAGATGAAGAATTAATAATGTAGAACATTGTTATGGTTAATTTATAACACGCGGGCAACCCAAGTATACTTGGGTTAACAAGGTTCTTGACAGAACCTTGTTAAAGGATGTTTCTTTATTATTTGTAATTGGAGAACTTGGTTGAATATAAAAATTGTCGAAAAAACTGCACATAAATTACAAGATTACCAAATTTCTCCGGAAAATAATTACAAACGTCTTAAAGAATGTCGGGATTTTGAAATATCGCATTTGTGGCAAAGATCTATTTTCTTAGCAACTTTTTTCCTTGCTATTATAACTTCTTATGGAACTTTTGTTTATCATAGTTTTGTAAAAACTACTTATGTCGAAATAACTGAGACTGTCAATAATAAAGAAGTAAAATATTTTGTCTCATCTGAATATTATACTTCAAATAAAGATTTTAACGAATTTAAGTGTTGGGAAACAAAGAAAAATCATATAATTGCTCTATTTTTATCTACTCTAGGAATTATCTTTTCTCTTTTATGGATATTTATGGGTAAAGGCTCAAAATTTTGGGTTGAATCTTATGAATGTGCTGTAGACTTTTATGAATGTGATCATGATAATGTTGGAAGTCTCATTCAATTTCATCCTCATCATGGTTATATAGACAATTATAAACCTCAAGATCCATGTCCATTTTCAACAAAAGGTTATAGATATTCGGTTTCAAAAGTAAATATTTTCATAGGAATTTTTTCGTTAATATGTTTTTTAGGTTTTAGTGGTTTACATCTTTTTTATTTATTAAATACCAGAATTACTGACATATATTTTAATTTAGCGATTGTTATATTAGTAACAGCAACTTTTTTTATGCTTATATACATTATTTTAGCTGTTGGGTGTTTAAGTACTACGGAAGACTAATGAAGATTTTTCAGCAGGTACGAAAATGTTTGATATATACATAACTGTGAAAGAAGTAAAAATTAAACTAAATAAAACAAATAGGGATAAATGTAGATTTCATTTATTAGAAAATACTTCTCTTTACATTGAAGATTCAGAGGAGAAAAAAGAAGGAGGCAATGAAATGTCAAAGAAATTAAATTTGAATGGAGAATGGAATGCTTTCCATGAAATAAATGGGAAAGCTGTAATTCATAATAACTATAAAGTTTTCATTATACAGAATTGTTGTTCTAAAAAATTATGGATTCAAGAAAGTAGCGAAAAAGAAAATTGGGCAAATATAGGTTATTGTCGATTTTATAGAAAACTAAAACCAAAGCGGAATTTGACAATTAAATGGGGCGAACGTTCTGATAGTAAAGGAAAAGGAAAGGGGTCGGACCACTGCTATAAACTGAGAATTATTAATGAGAATTTGATTCAACAAATTAGCAAAGGTTCAAAAGAGGAAAAGTTTTCATACGGTTTTTGGGTCAGGGAAAATATTGATATGAATGAATTAAATGAATTAATTGCAAAAGCAAAAAAGGAAAAATTATGGAAAAATTAATTAAAAATTTAAATCTTGTTTTTTTAAGTTTCATGATTATGTTATTTATTGGCTGTAAACCAGAACCAGTGGTTTTGACTTCAATTGAAATTACTTCTCCTGCAGTAAAAACAGAATATTGTATTAATGAACCAATAGATACAACTGGAATAGAAGTTACTGCTGTAATGAATAAAGGGAGAGAAGTAGTAAGTGGTTGGACTGTAGAATTTGATAACACAGTTGTAGGAAATACAATTCCTGTTAAAATCAGCTATTTCGGAAAAGAAGCTTTTTATACTGTAATAATTTCCAATCATATTTGGAATGAAGGCGAGGTGACAACAGTACCAACCTGCGTGACAAAGGGTGTAAAAACTTATAAGTGTTCTATTTGCCAAGAAGTCCTTGGTACAGAAGAAATCCCTGAACTTTACAGTTCACCTGTAGATGCAGAAACAGGCTTAGCCGCAACATCAGTCTCTACATATGTCTATTTCGGAGTGTTCCCAAAGACAGTTCTTCCATTGGACAGCACTGTCATAGTTGATGAAACAGACTCTATTGAGATGGGGACAAACACTTATTACAAAGGAAGTGATGGAGAATACTACGCAAAGGCACTTGAGAATGCCTATGGAACTGGTGCTCAATATAAGTATAAGAATGGGGAACTGGTAAAGGATCACTTTGCACGTAGCTACCGCTACTTCAAGGTGGAGCCAATCAAGTGGAAGGTACTGACAACTACATACGACATTGATGGAGAATCTGGCAGTGCCACAGGTGCCCTGCTTCTGGCAGAGGACATCCTTACAGCAAATGTTCCTTATCATGAAGATTGGGATGAACTTAGAGAAATAGACGGAAAGACCGTATACCCAAACAACTACCAGCACAGTAGTGTGAGGGCATACCTCAACGGTCTTACATATCAGAGATATTATTTTTATGGGGAAGATGCATTGTGGAACGGCAAAGGCTTTCTGCAAACGGCCTTTACAAGCACAGCACAGTTACTGATTGCAGAGACAGAAGTTGATAACAGTGATGACAGTACAATTGATACTGAAAATCATATGACAAAGGCTACAACTTATGCTTGTGAAAATACAACAGATAAAATTTTTCTGTTAAGTGCAAAAGAAGCAACAACAACTGCTTATGGATTTGCCGCATGCGATAGTAGTGGTAAAGGAAACGCAAGGATCAGGATGCCAACTGACTATGCAAAGGCAAACTATGCTTACCAGGATTCAACCGACGGCTACGGTGGTAATTGGTGGCTGCACTCTCCTTACTATGGTAAGCCGGGTCACTCCGCAAGATCTGTCGATTCCGAAGGCTATGCCTGGGGCGGCGCTGTTAACGTCGACAGTAGGCCTCGTGGGCTTGTGCCAGCTTTGTCAATTTCGTTATAACGAAATTGACTATAATCCTTGCGAATGCAATAATCAAAGATCAAATGCAGAAAAGGCGCTTTGCGCCCTGCAATTGATCTTCTCGTGATCAGTCAAAAATATGGTAAATACAAAAAAATCTGATTTATATGTAGTAACGAAAGTAAAAGAGCTTACAAAGTGTGTAATTACAGTTACAGAAAAGAGCCCTAAAAAAATCAGATTTACCTTAGTTACAAGACTTCAGAATTACTGTTTGGTCGTATTGGAGAATATAGTTACTGCAAATATGATAAAGACAGGTGGTGCCTAGCGTTTTGTTTGCATTGCAGAAGGCATAATGTTCCTTGGTAAATGAATTGCAAGCGATAAAAAAAAACGAAATAATACGTCATCAGGTGATATGCCGCAAAAGGCCGTTTAGGTAGGAAATCTCTGTTGAATAAAAAAGACAGATTAGAGAGTTAAAGCAGTTCTTGGTGGCTACGATTTCTTTGCTGTTACGATAGTAACTACGCACGTGGCATGGGTAGTTACGAATCCGTTCCCTGTGCTGATCCTGATGTAGTTCCAGCTTTGACAATTTCGTTTCAGTAAAATTGATTCAATTCTTACGAAAGTATTAATCAAAAGTTCAAATGCAGAAAAGACGTTTTCGTCCTGTATTTGAACTTTTCGCAAGTCGTTATTATTACGAATATATATAAATCAGAATCTTGTGTTATATCAAAAGGTAAATAACTTAGTAAGTGTGAAATTAAAGTAAATCCTCAGAGCATATTTTTTTCTTAATTTTAAATAGATTATCATCGCTCTGTTCTAAGTGTAAGAATCAGAAATTCATAAAAACCACACCATCAAAAAAAAATATCAATTATCAATTCCCCTTCATCCCTGGTAAAAAATTATCAGCAATCCCCATCCACCATCAGTGAAGTGCACGTGCAAACGCCCTTATTTACACAGCCACCGAACCATCAGAAGTCACCGAAAATAAAATGAAAAAAACAAAAAAAAAGTTAAAAAAAACAAAAAAAAGTTGATTTTAATGTTGACAAATTTTTAAAGGAAGGATATATTAATTTTCACCGTCGCACAACACTGCGGCGCTGTTCTTTGACAAAA
>JAKSTJ010000087.1 GCA_024402635.1 Treponema sp.
ATAACCGTGACCAGTACTATGCTAAGATCGCTCAGGGTCGTGTACTTGGTATGTTCATCCAGGGATGGCAGTTCATGTACGATGCAGAAAACACAATCCGTTCTTCTGGAAACCTCGACAGAACATATGCTCCACTTCCTGTTGTATTCGACGAATCAATCAGACCACACTATCGTGACTTAGACCTTCCAAACCTCCAGAGAGGATATGGATTCACAACAAAATGTGGTGTAGAAAAAGCAACAAAAATCTTGAAATTCTTCGACGAAGTTCTTAAAGAAGAAAACCAGAAACGTCTTTACTGGGGTCTTGAAGGTGAAGATTACTTAATCGACGCTGACGGATCTGTAACAGGTACAGCTGGTGCTCCATACAGAACAAACGAACAGAGAGCTAACCAGAAAGATAACAACTGGATCTTGAAAAACAAGGCTCAGCTCTTCACAGAAGAAGCTCCAAAATGGGAAGGATCTTACCCAGATGGTTATTCTACAACTTTAGCAAACCTCCCATGGGAATTTGCTCTTGAAATGGAAGACATCGACCGCGAACTCTTCAAAGCTTATGACATCGGTTCTTATGCTCAGCTCGTAGACAAAAACCCACCTGCTAACGCTGGTTGGTATCCAATGTGGCAGTGTAACCCATCTCCAGAAAATGATGGATTGGAACACGATGCTGCTGTAGCTATGACTGGTTTCGAAACTCTCCAGAGAAAATACCTCCCAATGATGATCATGGGAAACCCTGCTGATTTCGACAAAACATGGGTTGAATATACAACTCAGATGAAACCATTGACAGAAGTATACAACCAGTTCATGCAGGGAGAACTTGACGCTCGCGTTAAGAACTTCGGTGGTTTACAGTAATAAGTTTTGATTAAACAGTTTCTGTTTATCCGAACTTAAACAATAGTGGTCTTGTGGCTGCTATTGTTTATACAAAGTCCACAGGGTAAAATCTGTGGACTTTTTTTGATATCTTAAAAGTTAGGTGTTTTTTATGAAAAATAAAAAAAGTACAAGTGATAATCCGGCAACAGCAGAATTAATAAACCGTAAGAGCAAATGGCACTTGTTAGGAAAACAGAAAGCTCTTATTTTGATGTCGGTTCCATTTGTTTTATATATCATATTATTCCGTTACATTCCTCTTGCTGGATGGACAATGGCTTTCCAGAACTACAAACCAAATAAAGGAATGTTTGATCAGGCATGGGTTGGATTTCAGTGGTTCAAAGAATTATTTCAGAGTCCTGAATTTTTATTATCTTTAAGAAATACAATTTTCATGAGCCTTATTTCTACGGCTCTTGGTTATATTACAGCTATTGTTATTGCTGTATTCTTGAACGAAGTTCGTAATATTGCTGTTAAACGTTTCGTTCAGACTGTATCATATCTTCCACACTTCCTTTCGTGGATTATTGTTACAAGTTTAATTGCGAATGCTCTCTCCGTTGAAGACGGTGTTATAAATAATATATTGATGGGCTTGCATATTATTAGCAAACCTATTCAGTTCCTTTCTGAACCAAGTTACTTCTGGAATATTATTGGTTGGACTTATGTTTGGAAGGAAGTTGGTTGGAATACAATCGTTTATTTAGGTGCTATGACTGCTATTGATCCTTGTTTGTACGAAGCAGCACAGATTGATGGTTGTGGTCGTCTTAGAAAAATCAGACACATTACTTTACCAGGAATTAAATCTACAATCATCATTATGATGATTATGTCAGCAGGTCATATTCTTGATGCAAACTTTGAAATGCCATACTTGTTACAGAATGGTATGATTCAGGATGTTGCAAACCAGGTTGATATGTACGTATTGAAATACGGTTTCAAACTGTTCAACTTCTCTTTAGCAACAGCTGCTGGTATCTTTAAAAATGTTGTAAATATTACCTTCTTACTTATAGCTAACTCGGTAGCTAAGAGAGCAGGTGAGGAGCGTTTAATATAATGAAAAATAAATATTCTAGTGCAAAAATTAAAACAGGTCTTAGTGATATTATTCTTGATGCTATTATTTTTATAACTTTAGCATTTGTTGTAGTCGTAACAGTTTATCCTTTCTGGAATACAGTTGCTGTTTCATTTAATGATGGTTTGGATTCTATTAAAGGTGGTGTTACATTCTGGCCAAGAAAGTTTACATGGCAGAACTATAAAGCTTTGTTTATTACAGACTACATTTTTAAAGCTGGTATTATTTCTGTAACAAGAACAATAATTCAGACAGCATTAAGTGTTTTCTGTACTTGTATGTTAGCTTATGCATTAAGTCGAAAAGAATTCGTTCTTAAAAAGCCACTTACAACTATCATTGTAATTTCTATGTATGTAAGTGCAGGTTTGATTCCTGGATATTTGTTAATTAAACAGCTTCATCTGCTTAACAACTATTTAGTATATATCATTCCTAACCTTGTTGATGTATTCAACTTTATTCTTGTAAGAACATATATTAATGGTTTACCAGATAGTTTCGTTGAATCGGCTCGTATTGATGGTGCAAATGAATTTAAAATTTTCTTAAGTATTATTATGCCATTGATTATTCCTTCAGTAGCTATGATTTGTCTTTTCGTTGCTGTAGGTGCTTGGAACAGCTGGTTCGATACATACTTGTATGCATCAGGAAAGAAAGATTTACATTCATTGCAGTACGTATTGATGTCATTCTTACAGGCAAGTCAGAGTCAGAGTAAATCTGCTGCTGATGCTGGTGCTGCCGCTCTTGCTGCTGCATCTGGTGCTGCTGCTGCTCAGGTAACTCCAATTGCAATCCGTGCTTCTATTACAATGGTTGCAACTGTACCAATTCTTATTGTTTATCCTTTTGTTCAGAAATACTTTGTTGTAGGTATGACAATTGGTGGTGTAAAAGAGTAGGAAATTGCACGTAATCCGTGCAATAGATTAGAGGGTTGAGAAAAAAAATGGTACGTTAGGGGCTAATCGCCGCCCCTAACACACCCTGCTAAGAGGAAATTGCGCTTAATAGCGCAATAGATTAGAGTAGTAGGAATGTTCAATTGAACACCAGGGGCTAATCGCCGCCCCCGGTACCCCCTGCTAAAAGGAAATTGCACGTAATCCGTGCAATAGATAAGAGTAGGTTTTGGCTTATTAATCGCCATAATTTAATAAAGCATACAAAAAGTTTTCCTCCTAAAAAAACTTTAGGGAATTTAGTTAAACGATTAACTAGATTCCCTTTTTTTTTGACTTAATATTTTATTGGTGATATTATTTTCTTAATTGATTTTTTATAGGAGTCTATATGAAAAAAATTTGTTTATTATTAGTTACTATTTTATTTTTGGGTTTATTTGCAAGTTGTCGTATGAATTTTGAGCCAGAAGATATTTTAGGTTATTGGGTTAATGTTGAAAATGAAGATGAATATTTTAGCATAGAAATTTTGGAAAATATATATATGGATAGTAGAACCGCAGTTTATGAACCTGTAAATGCATATTTTTTCTATAAGATAGGTGATGAAGAAATTGATGGTTCTTGGGCATTGGTTAATTCAGAAGAATTAGTATTAAATGTTAGGCGTAATTATAATCCAGTTACTGATTCCGACAGAACAAATTATACTGAAACATTAAAAGTAAAATTTAAGGGTAAAAATCTTGTTGTTACAAGAAATAATAAGAGTATAGAATATAAAAAAATAGATGAACCTAAATATGATTAGGTTTTAATCATGCTTATAATTTAGGTTGGGTTTTATACAAAAAACTGTTTATGAAAAGAGAGGACTAATTCTAAAAGGAATTGGTCCTTTTTTTTATGTTTAATGGGGGACAGAGCAAAATTTACGTTAGGGTATGGAGGGGCGGCTTTGCCGTCTTTAGATGAGCGAATAGCGAACCCCGGAACACCCGACCCGGAGCGGAAGCGGAGGGGAACGCAGAAAAAAAATTATAAAGCGGTGATTTATTTGTTTACTTTATTAAATAACTATATTATAATTTTTACTACAACGTTTTCGTAATTATTAATGAAAATGTTGATGACTTAAAGGAGAATCATATGAAATTTGGTCATTTTGATGATGCGAAACGTGAATATGTAATTACAACACCTCGCACACCTTATCCTTGGATTAACTACCTTGGAACACAGGGATTTTTCTCATTAATTTCTAATACTGCTGGTGGATACAGTTTCTACAAAGATGCTCGTCTTCGCCGTATTACACGTTACCGCTATAACAACGTACCTATTGATATGGGCGGACGTTATTTTTATATCAATGATAACGGAACAATCTGGAATCCTGGTTGGTCTCCAGTAAAAACTGAACTTGATGCATACGAATGTCGTCACGGTATGGGCTACACAGTAATCACAGGTAAAAAGAATGATTTGAAAGCTGAAGTTACATTCTTTGTTCCACAGGATTATGATGGTGAAGTTCAGCAGGTTGTTCTTACAAACGAAGGTAAATCTGATAAAACTTTCAAATTCTGGTCATTTGCTGAATGGTGTCTTTGGGATGCTCAGGATGACAGCAACAACTTCCAGAGAAACTTTTCTACTGGACGTGTTGAAATTAAAGATTCTGTAATTTATCACAAAACTGAATATCGTGACCGCCGCAATCACTACGCATTCTATTCTGTAAACGATAAGATTGACGGATACGATACAGACCGCGATTCATTCATCGGCCTTTACAACGGATTTGGTGATCCACAGGCTGTAAAAGAAGGAAAAGCTTACAATTCATTTGCAGATGGTTGGGCTCCAATCGCTTCTCACTACAAAGAAATCACACTTAAAGCCGGCGAAACAAAAACTTTGGTATTTGTTCTTGGTTATGTAGAAATGCCACAGGATCAGAAATTCGAAGCTGACGGCAAAACAATCAACAAAGTAAAAGCTTTGGAAATGATTGAAAAATTCAATACTCCAGAAAAATTTGCTGCTGGAATGAAAGAACTTAAAGCATACTGGGATCACCTCCTTGGTATTCTTACAGTTGATACTCCAGAAGACAAAGTTAACCGCATGGTAAACATCTGGAACCAGTATCAGTGTATGGTTACATTCAACCTTTCACGTTCTGCTTCTTACTTTGAATCTGGAATTGGTCGTGGTATGGGATTCCGCGATTCTAACCAGGACGTTCTTGGTTTCGTTCATCAGATTCCAGACCGTGCAAAAGAAAGAATTATCGACATTGCTTCTACACAGTTCCCAGACGGTGGATGTTATCATCAGTATTCTCCTCTTACAAAGAAAGGTAATGCTGACATTGGTGGTGACTTCTCTGACGATCCACTCTGGCTCATCCTTTCAGTTTCAGCTTATATTAAAGAATCTGGTGACTGGGGAATTCTTGATGAAATGGTTCCTTATGACAACGATATGTCTAAAGCTCAGACAATGCTTGAACACCTTAAAGTTTCTTTCTATCGCATCGTAAATAATCTTGGTCCACACGGACTTCCACTTGCAATGCGCGCTGACTGGAACGACTGTA
>JAKSTJ010000088.1 GCA_024402635.1 Treponema sp.
TCTATGAAGTTTTTTTTATTTTTTCATCTGTTGCACTTGCAATTACAATCTACCGTCTTCCCCTCGCTCCAAAGTCCTCCCAGGGCTCCGGTCTTTTCCGCTGCCCCTTCGCCTAGGGGTGAAGTTCACCCCTAAAACCCCAGGAATTATTTTGCTTCAGTATAAGATTTAATTTTTCCTGAGAAAGAGTATGTGCCTGCATTTTCTCTAAAATCTTCTTCCTCATCTATTTTTACATAAGGAATCTGATAGGCTTTTATATAAGTTGCCGAACCATTATTTACAGAGTAATCAATTCTAAAATAATACAAAGTTCCTTCAGAATCACTAACATAATACATTGTTATTAATGGCATTCCATTACTCGAAACTGTTGAATATATTTTTCCGTTTTTCACATTAAATGTCTTATTTACCGGATTTTCTTCAGAAGAATCACTATAAGTAATAGTCTTATCGTTACTGTTAATTATAATTTTGTAATTTGTATTAAAAATGTAAGTTCCGTCACGCAAATAAACATCTGCTTCATCAGGTTTATCTTCCAGTTCAAGATAGAAAGTCTGTTCAGACCAGTCAATCTTTGTAGAATCATTTAAAGAAACATTTTCACTTTTTACTGCATTTGAATACAAATACCACCATTTTCCTTTTGTCTTTCCTTCCGGAATTTTTATATCAAGGTTTGCTTCTTCTAAAAGAGTTTTCCAGGTATAGTTTTTTGGAACATTTGTTTTAATCACATATTTTTTAATTAAATCACCTTTTTCAACTTCACATTCATAATCACTTTTTTTAACAGGATTTCCAAAATAAAAATTATAAGTGCAGGTAATTCCTTTTACATTAAAATCAATTGTGTAACTTTCATTTAATGGAAGTGCAAGAGCTTCTGCCGGAGTAGCTGTCCAGACATTAGACCATTCAACTTTTGTTTTATTATTTTCCAGGGTAGAAAGTTTCATCCAAGACCAAACTGTTGCCTGACTGGTAATAAAAGGTTCCTGACCTGTAATACCTGTATCAGCATTAGATGTATGACAAAGAAGAAAATCATAAACACCATCGTTTTCCTGAACATCAACTACATGAGCAAACCAGCTGTGATTTACATCTTGTTCAACACTGATTTTTGATTTTACCTGAAATTTCCAGTTATTTTCGTTGAATGTAAAATTCCCGTCAAAGTTAGAAAGATAGACAGTTTTAATTTCAGGAATTTCAAAAGTTGCAGGATCTGTCCCTTCATAAGTTTCAAGATTTGAAATATTAAACAAACTTTTTTCTGAAGAAAGGGACAGTCGTTCTTTATTAATATTCCAGCAAAAACTACTGATTTCTCCAACTTTTCTAACACTTTCATCAGAATATAATGTTTTTACAGTTACAGTTTTTAAACTTTCCAGTTCTTCTATAACTTCAAAATAAAAACTTGTTTCTAATGAATCTGGTAAATATCGTATAAATTTACCTTTTTCTGTAGAAATAAACTGATATTCTTTATCACCAGAAAACCAGCTTTTTCCCCATGGATTACCATTTGAACTAAGGGGATTTTTTTCTGCTTCTGACGGATTTTCCCAGTTACAGGAAGTTAGAAGCATAACTGTCATAATTGCAGACAGTAATGTTAAATAAACTTTTTTCATACGTCCTCCTATTGAACTATGAAACGATGATGAGATTTTTTTCGACGTCTGACTTTAACAGTAGAATAGACTGCCCTGACTTTCACAGGATTGCCGATAGAATTGCCTACATAATAAATAGATTATTATTCTTTCTCAATATGCTTTATATAATGATTCAATAACATTCGGTTTCTTGTAACAATATAGATTTTTCTATAAAATAAAATCATGAATATTATTGTAGTTGGCAGTGGTGGTCGTGAACACACTATTTGCTGGAAATTATCATTAAGTTCACTTGTTGATAAAATTATTGTTGTACCTGGAAATGGTGGTACTGCACATGAAAATAAATGTGTAAATGTTAATCCAAAAGATTGTGATTATATTAAAGATGGTGAAAATCCATATGTTGCTATAGCAAAACATGAAAACTGTAGAATGGCTGTAATTGGTCCTGAAGATCCATTGGCAGAAGGTCTTGCTGATGAATTCTGGAAGGCTGATATTCCATGTGTTGGTCCTAAAAAAGCTGGTGCTCAGTTGGAAGCTAGTAAAGATCTTTCAAAGAACTTTATGAAAAAATATGATGTTGCTTGTGCAGCCAGTGAAACTTTTGTAAAAAAAGATTCTGCAATTGAATACATTAAAAAACATGGTGCTCCAATTGTAATTAAGGCTGATGGTCTTGCTGCTGGTAAGGGCGTTGTTGTTGCCGCTACTGAAGAAGAAGCAATTGCTGCTGTTGAAGATTTAATGGATGCTGGCCGTGTTGGTGATGCTGGTAAAAAGCTTGTAATTGAAGATTATCTTGAAGGTGTTGAAATTTCTGTTCTTGCTGCAGTTTCTGTTACTTCTGAATATGCTGTAAGTGGAAAAGCTACAATTGTTCCTTTCTTGCCAGCTCGTGATCATAAAAGATTGATGGATGGTGCAAAAGGTCCTAATACTGGTGGTATGGGTGCTGTTTGTCCTCTTGATGATGTTACTGAAGCTACAATGGAACAGTTTAACAAGGACATTCTTGAACCTACATTAAACGGTTTAATTAAAGAAAAATTTGATTATCGCGGATTTATTTTCTTTGGCGTAATGCTTACAAGTAAAGGTCCAAAACTTCTTGAATATAATGTTCGTCTTGGTGATCCTGAAACTCAGGCTGTACTTCCTTTAATGGATTTTGATTTTGCTCAGATGTGTGCTGCAATTCTTAATGGAAACTTAAAAGATTTCAAATTTGCATGGAAATCTGGATATCAGGTTGCTCCAGTTGTTGTTTCTGGTGGATATCCTGGTGCTTATAAAAAAGGTTGCGAAATTTCTGTAAACGAAACATTGCTTAAAGCAAGTACTGCAAAAATCTTTGTTGCAGGTGCTGTTGCTGGAAATCGTCAGGGAAATGATAATCTTTTGACTAGCGGTGGACGTGTTCTTGCTTGTAGTGCTTATGGTGATTCTTTTAAGGAAGCATGGGAAAGAGCATATCAGGGAGTTTCTGCTGTTAAGTTTGAAGATTCATTCTACAGAAAAGACATTGGTCTTCCTGGTGCTGCAGAAAGCGGTAAACTTTAATTAGAAATTAATTATCAATAAACAGTTAAAATTGAAATGCACCATTATAATTGGACAAATAAAGTTCAATCTTAATGGTGCATTTTTTATGTTCAAATAATTAAAAAAGATTAAATTAAAAGTTGTAAATCCTAAGTTGATAAATTTTCTGTTCTTTTTTTACAAATCTTCAATTGTACTTAAAATTGAAGTTCCGAAGTTTTCAACTTTAGTGTTTCCCATTCCATAGACATTTAATAATTCTGATTTAGTTTTTGGTTTTTTAGCAGCTATGTCCAGTAAAGTTTTATCATTAAAAATAACATATGGTGGAACATTCAAATCATCGGCTTTTCTTTTTCGCCATTTTTTTAGAGCTTCAATTATCTGCAATGCAGATTCATCATTTTCCGCTGGCTTTTCTGCAATAATTTTTTCAGATTTTTTATGAATAATATAAGCTGGTTTTTTGGCTTCTGATTTTTCCAAAGAAAAACTTCCGCTGGAGTATCCACCTGTTACAAATGGTAGAACAATTGTATCCCGATTTTTTAATGCACTTCTACCGTTATAAGTGACTTTAAGAACGCTGTATTCTGGTTCTTTAATTATATAATTTTCTGCAATCAATAGATTCACAAATTCATACCATTCGTCTTTAGAATATTCACTTCCAATTCCCCAGGTTGAAATCATATTATGTCCGTTTTCCATTATTCGTTTATTACGGGAGCCCATTAATACATCAATAACATAAGTTGCCCCGAAACGTTCGTTTAATCTTAGAATGCAGCTGAGTAATTTTTGAAAAGGAATTGTTACATTTACATTTTCCTGTTCGCCTTTTGAACATATATCACAACAACAATCTTTCGTTTCTGCAGATGGTTCGTATTTCTCGCCAAAATATTTTAAAAGTGCCTTTCTTCGGCAGCTTCTTTCTGTTGCAAATTTTACCATTGTTTGTAAAAGAATTTCTGATTTTTCGGGATCGGCCGCTTCTTCAAAAAAATATCTGATTTTGAATAAATCTCCGGGGCTGTATAAAAGTAACGCTGATGAAGGAAGTCCATCTCGTCCCGCACGACCAATTTCCTGATAATATTCTTCCAGTGATTTTGGCAAATCATAATTAATTACAAAACGTACGTTCGGTTTATCAATGCCCATTCCAAAAGCAACTGTCGCAATCATTATTTGAACTTCGTCTTTTATAAATAATTCCTGATTTTTTGCTCTAACTGCATCTGTTAATCCTGCATGATAATTTAAAACAGAATAACCTTTTTTATCCAGTGTTTCTGTAAGTTCATCAACCTGACGTCTGGAAAAGCAATAGATTATTCCGCTGTCTCCACTATGTTTTTTTATATAATTTATAACCTGATCAACTGCTTTACGTTTAGGTTGAACTTCAAGATAAATATTACTTCTATTAAAACTTGAAACAAAAATGGAAGGATTTTTTAAGCGTAGATTTTTTGCAATATCAGTTCTAACTTGTTCTGTTGCAGTTGCTGTAAGTGCAAGCATTACTGCATCTGGTAAATAATTTCTGATTGTACAAATATCCAGATAGTCTGGTCTAAAATCATGTCCCCACTGAGAAATACAATGTGCTTCATCAATTGTAATACAACTGACAGTAATACCTTCTTCTGTTAATAAATCTCTGATTTTTCCTGTTGAAAGTCCTTCTGGAGATACATAAACAATTTTTGTAAGTCCCTGACGAATTTCATTTACAGTAGTTTTATACTCTTCCCATTCCAATGTACTGTTTAGAAAAACAGAATGAATACCATCTGCTTCCAGTGATTGAACCTGATCTTGCATTAAGGAAATTAATGGTGAAACAACAATTGTTATTCCTTCTAAAATGAGTGCTGGAATTTGATAGCAGATAGATTTTCCTCCACCAGTTGGCATAATTGCCAATGTATCTTTTCCCTGTAAAACATTTGAAATAATGTCTTTTTGTAATGGTCGAAAAGAGTCATATCCGAATACTTTTTTAAGTACAACTTCTGGTTTCTCGCCAATGAACGTATCTGCATGAATTTTCATGAATTTATTATAACATAAACCCACTTGAATAACCTCACTAATTCTGTTATATTAGTTAAACCATGCCGGAGTGATGGAATGGTAGACATGACAGACTCAAAATCTGTTGCGGGCGACTGCGTAAGAGTTCAAGTCTCTTCTCCGGTAAGAAAGCTTCCTTGTTAAAGGGAGCTTTTTTTTATGTCCAAATCCTTTTTTTATACCACACGACGACTGAACTCGGCTCAGGCATAAACCTTCGCCCCAGCT
>JAKSTJ010000089.1 GCA_024402635.1 Treponema sp.
GTCATGGGAAATGGAACCGTTTTCAAAGAGGCGTCTTTTATCTTCTTCGCCAAAAGTTTGTTTCAGATTATCATATTTCAGTTGAGTTAAAAATTCATCGGTGCTGGCTTTAACTGCTGTCGCATAATCATAAAGAGCACTTACATTCAAGTGTTTTGAAAATTCTTCAATCTCATCAGATTGCAATTCATTACCTGTAGTTACAATTTTGCTTCCAATTTCTTCCTGCCAGTTGCTGCTGAAAAATATTTGTTTATTGTTGAGAATCAATGAATGAACAACAATATCTTCAATTCTAAAAATGTGCCATATTGAAAATGCAAGAGTTAAATTGTGGTAGCCATCTGCATTCTTAAAAGGCATTTTCCAAAATGCTTCAGCAGGATATCCATTTATAATCTGCGTAATTTGAAGAAAAAGCTTTTCCCGCAGTTCAAAAAGCAGCTTTATACCGTCATCAAAGGTTTGCTGCTTGCTGATTAGTTTTTGCATTTGCTTATTTTGATCAGACCATTCTTTGTTCATAGTTTTATATTAGGTTAATATATTTATATAAACAAGAAAAATTTACCTATTCTTTACAATCCACATGCGGAATCTTAACAATCTACCACTACACTTTACCCATGAAAATTAAAGAAAAATTGTGGGAAATTATATTCTTACTTGCAGCAGGCTGCTGTTTCAAGATTATTTGCAATTACAGTTTTACCATCAGTATCAACAAGTCCTACATCTATTAGTCTTTGTACCCATGCTAGATGAGCTGGAACAGATTCTTTTACAGAGTTCTTCACATATGAATTTTCACAAAGAGCTTCAATCAATACTTTTTAAAGTCCTATAAATCTTTTTGTGACAGATGTTCTTCTATTATTTATAATTCTCCTGCAAATGTTTTTGCTAGAAAGGCTTGTTTTAATTCTTCAGGGACAGTTTCAACTTTCCCAATTGTTCTACCAATACTTTCGTAGTTCATTTGTGGCTATGATTTTAGAATTGTTGTTTTATAGCATAAAAAAAAGACTGTTCCAGATTTTTTAGAACAGTCTTTTCTTGTGGCCATACTACTGTTTGGCCTATTGGTAATGATTTACATAATGTTTCTCACTACGTTGCGAAACATTTGGGCCATCTTGGATTTGAACCAAGGACCAAAGGATTATGAGTCCTCTGCTCTAACCGCTGAGCTAATGGCCCGGTAATTTTTTGCGCAGCAAAAAATTGCTACATCACTAATGTTCTATAATAATAACATTTTTATGGATTCTTGGTCAAGGCAGATAATTGTAATCAAAATCATTAGAAAATATATTTCTTAAATTGTCACAATTTACATAAACTTAACATTTCGGTAATTGAATTTTTATTTCTATTCTATATAACTAAAAATATGATTTACAATATTTGTGCAACCTTGATTTTCCTTCCGTTTGTAAATCAAATTGCAACTTTGGCAAGAAAAGTTATTCAGGAAACAACTTCCGAAAAAGATGAACATTACCATCTTCCTGCAATTTTACCTCACAGTCGAATAAGTGCAGATGTGTATTCTTTCCAGATTCAAAAAGAACTTAAATTGGCCAGCCGCAAACGACTTGAAGCTGGCGCAGATGTAAAATAAGAACTTCAATATATTGATATAGTCCGTAAAGTCTAACGGGCAGGAGATTGTGTTTACGCTTTGCTGCAGGGATTGTAATATATGTTCTTCAATATAAAAAATTTTAATTATTTTTTTATAATCTGATTTACCAGTTTATCTTTGCTGCAGAAAGCTTTTAAATTACTTAAAGTTACTTCTGCAATATTAGATAATGCCGTTGTAGTAAGAAACGCCTGATGCCCCGTAATTAAAACATTTGGGAAAGTCAGAAGTCTTGCAAGTACATCATCGGTTATAATTTCCGCAGAACAATCCTTAAAGAAGAAGGCACTTTCTTCTTCATAAACATCAAGAGCAGCACCACCAATCCGTTTATGTTTAAGAGCCTGAACCAAAGCTTTAGTATCAATTAAAGCACCACGACTTGTATTAATAATAACAGCATCATTTTTCATCAATTTTAAGTTTTCACTATTTACAATATGATGGTTTTCATCAGTAAGAGGGCAGTGGAAACTCAAGACATCACTTTGCTTAAAAATCTCGTTTACATCAACATAGGTAAAATCTTTTTCCAAAGCCCATTTTGCATCTGGAAAAGGATCATAACAAATTACCTTCATACCAAAGCCCTTTAAAATATCAGCCATACACCGACCGATTTTACCAGTTCCAAAAACACCGGCAGTAAGACCATACAAATCCCGTCCAGTTAATCCTTCAATATTAAAGTTTACAGTTTTAGTACGCAAATAAGCCTGAGGAATGTGTCTTGTAAGAGAAAGCAAAAGAGCAGCAGCATGTTCCGCAACTGCATGAGGAGAATAAGCCGGAACTCGAAGAACAGCAATATCATTTTTTTCAGCAGCAACTAAATCAACATTATTAAAACCAGCACAACGAAGCAGAATAACTTTAACACCACAATCATTAAGAACAGAAATTACTTTTGAATTCAAAGTGTCATTTACAAATACACAGACAGCATCAAATCCTTTAGAAGTAAAAGCCGTTTTTTCATTCAATTTAAAATCAAAAAAATCAATTTCAAAACCATATTTTTCGTTTTCCTTTAAAAAGGCTTCCTTGTCATAAGAACGAGTATCATAAAAAGCAATTTTGTTCATAGTACCTCCAGTTTTTTGTCCTAAATTGAATATACTAAAACTGGAAACAAAACGACTACATAAAAATAATGCCGTTCCCCTGCGTTCCTTTCACTCACTTCGGGTCGCTATATCCGTGGCTTACCTACGGCCGGCCCTAACGGGCTGCTTCGCACCACTCCTAGCGCTAACGGGGGATTAATTATTAAATATAATCATTTCCCGCTAAAAATGCTTCTGGAGTTTGAACAATAATTCCAGAAGTTTTGTAGTTTTTATTTCCATATTTCCTCTCCAAATAAGCATGATAGTCTGCTTTATATAATTCTTCCTTCAAAGAAATTATTCCCGAAAGTTCCTGAACAATTGAGGAATATGCAATTGCTATCTGTCCTTTTGCTGTTTTCATACTAATAAAATAATATTTAAATTCCATAACAGTCAATAAAATAGCTATCTAAATTTGACAAAATAGCTATAATTTACTATGTTTATTTACGAGGTATTAAAATATATGTCAGATTCAATTCCAATTTTTGAGGCAAAAAACAAACTTCCTTTTTTTGTGCACAAAGCTGAAACAGAAGGGCCGGTTCATCTTTCTCGTAGAAACAAAGAAGTAGCTGTAATAATTTCGGCAAGTGAATACGAAGATATGGTGTTGCAGCTGAAGAATCTTAAAAAGGGAAAGACTTTTATAGAAAGAGTTTCGGTTTTTAGAAAACGCAACGAAGCTTTCTATAAAGATGATAATTTTGATTCTCAAATTCAAGAGATTTTTTCTAATTTAAGACCATCTGATGTAAATGGATTTCATCAAGAAAAAAATATCTGGGATGGTGTTATGGAGGATTATGATGAGTGATTCTAAGTCCCAGAATTATCTTCTTGATGCCAATATAATATCTGAAGTAATCAAACAGAATGCAGATTTTAATGTTTTGAAAAAGCTAGTGGAACATTCTTCTGATTGTGCAATGACAGTTATGACCTGGCATGAACTTTTATATGGTGTTGAAAGACTTGCAGACGGGATTAGAAAAACAGAACTTACAAAATTTATTAATGATGATGTGGGTGAAAATTTTCCTCTGGTTAATTATTCAAAAAAGGCAGCTGAAATTCATGCCAAAATCAGGGCTGTTTGTGAAAAAAGGGGAACACCGGTTCCTTATGGTGACAGTCAGATTGCTGCTATTGCAATTGCCGAAGATATGATTCTTGTTACAAGAAATGTAAAACATTTTCAGGTTATTGCAGACAATTTTCCATTGCAACTTGAAAACTGGTTTTAGGCGGATAAATCTACAAAAATACCATATTTTTCCCTTTCCAATTTTGTTCTAAATTGAATATACTAAAACTGGAAACAAAACGACTACATAAAAATAATGCCGTTCCCCTGCGTTCCTTTCACTCACTTCGGGTCGCTATATCCGTGGCTTACCTACGGCCGGCCCTAACGGGCTGCTTCGCACCACTCCTAGCGCTAACGGGGGATTAATTGCTAAATATAATCATTTCCCGCTAAAAATGCCTCTGGAGTTTGAACAATAATTCCAGAAGTTTTGTAGTCTTTAATGTTTCTTGTAATTACGCAATTTATTCCATTGTTTACGGCAGTATAACATTGTATTGCATCTTCAAAATCAGAAAAGTCTGAATTAAGAGCCTGATCAATAACTTTCTCTGACGAATCAATTATGTGAAGTATAATTCGTAGCTTTCTTAAGGCAGTTTTTGCTCCCTCATTTCCAAGTTGTTTTCTTAAAATATAGAAAGTATTGGACATTACTGTTGGACTTGTAAAAAGTTCATATTTACCCATTTCTGCTAAAGTGAACAAAACTGCAGAGAAATGAAAATGAGGAATTCTTTTGGCGAGTAAATCTAAAATAACATCAGTATCAACAAAATATCTATTCATATTTTTCTGCCAGATAATTATGATAGTCTTCTTTGTAATCTGAATCATCTTTTAAGGAGATAATACCAGCTAGTTCCTGTACAATTGGTGAGTATGTAATTTCATTTGACTTGGTTTCAGTCAGTTTTGTAAAGAAATTTTCTACCAGTTGTGAAAGTGAAGTTTCATTTTCTGAGGCATAGGTTTTAGCTAAAGCGATAATATTGCTGTTTAATTTTAATGTTAGTTTTGTAGATGTCATACGTATAAGTTAGCGTAATAAATACGTATTGTCAAGAAGAAAAGATTTTTTTATTGTCATTAAATACAGCGAGGTGTTACAATTAAAGAATGATTAAAATAAATGGTGAAATCATGAAAAAAAGTTCATATACATTATTATTTATCCTTTTAATGATTTTTACAGTTTGTTGTAAAATGAGAGTTGAAGGTCATCCTTATAAAGAACTAGTTTACACAGAATATACTGTTGAAGATTTTATAAAAGAAATTGGAAACTCTGTAGAAATTATTACTTCTGATTCAACCAAACTAGGAATTACAAAATCTGAAAATGGAAAAGCTGTAAACATTTATAATGTAAAAATTTCAGGTAAATTTTCCTATAAAAATAACATGCCATATAATTTAGTGTCAGCTGATTTAAGAGGTCTTGATACTTCAAATGTTACTGATATGAGTTATATGTTCAATGGTTGTGAACTTCTTAAGACCCTTG
>JAKSTJ010000009.1 GCA_024402635.1 Treponema sp.
ATGATACATCGAATAAAGAAAGGGGATGTCCAACAAGTATTTGTCATGCTGAACTTGATTCAGCATCTCACTAGATTTAGTGTGAGATCCTGAAACTAGTTCAGGATGACGCTATGATGCGAACTTTTTGGACATCCCCTCATTTTTTTTAGTAATCAATATTTTTTACAAAAAGATAAAGATTTTGATTTTCTTCGGAAAAATCATCGGCTTTTGAAATCTGCATCAATGATTTGTAGTATTTACCTTCTATCTTACGTCTGTAAGTAAGATAGAATTCATTGTTGTTTTCCCTAAAATAATTTCTTAAATATTCAATATCAGTTTTTTCGTAATAATTTTCCAGATCATCAGGATGAACCATACCGGACATTCCAAAAGTATGAAGCCATGTAGAAATTTTATCAGAATAGCCAAAGCCTTCATTTTTTTCATTAAGATTCATTCTGATAATTGAGTATGAATCAGTATTAAGATTGATATTAAGAATTTTTGTATAAGAATTACATATTGAAGAAAAGGCTTTCTGCTGGCTGCGTCTATCAATACCTTTTGAAAGGTAATAAAGTTCTTTGTCCCGATACATGTTTGCATCTGCAATTTTTTCCAGTTCATGAATTGAAGCTCTAGGATAATCGGAAGCTTTTGCATAACCAATGGAAAGTGAAAGTTCATCTACAATGTTTCCATGCCAGTTTTTTGAAATTTTAATAAGCTGATTTTTAAGATCTTCACAATTTTGCTGAGTGCGGGTTGTAATAAGGAATTCATCACCACCAGTTCTGAAAACTGTACCTGTATGACCAAGAACTGCAAGCATACTGAAAGAAGCACCCTGAAGCAGTTCATCACCGGCAACGTGACCTAAATTATCGTTTACATTTTTTAAACCGTTAACATCAATTGAGAAAAGTACAAAATCATTTTCAATAACCTGAGTTTCATACTTTTTGATAGAATCTTCATAAGCACGGCGATTGAACAGTCGGGTAAGCTGATCTGTATTTGAAATACGTTTAAGATTTTCTTCCTTCTGTTTTTCTTCATCAATATCCTGAATTGTATAGATTAATCTGACAGGAATTAAATCATCATTCTGTTCAATTGAAATATACTGAACACGGAACCATCCTGTAGTTGTACTTAAAAATTCTGCAGTAATGAATTTTAATTTTTTCATTCGCTGCTGTAAAGTTGTAAGATTTGTAAAATCCAGAAAGTTTTTTGTCTGGTCAATAATGATTTGATTTGAAAGCTGCTGGTCTATTTCACTATGCTGCTGTTTTTCAAATGCAATTTTTTCAATGGATTTGTTTGCAGAATTTAAACTTACAATTGTTTCATCATTAAAATTAATAATATTAATATGAGAATAAATATCAGTCATGGAATTTAAGATTTCCAGCTGTTCATCCATCATCTGTTTATTTTTAAATAAAAGTTTTTGATTTTCATACAGTTTTTTAAGATATCTTGTTGTTGTAATAGAAATTGCAGTTCCTGTAATGTACATAATGATGGTTTCAATTGTTATACCACTCATAAAATTGATGAACCATGATAAAGAACTTGTATAATCATTTCTGACCTGAGCATAATATGGAGCAGTGTGGAAAACAGAAAGCATTACACAAACATAATTTATGGCGCAGGAAATGTGGTAAATTCGTTTATCAATAAAAAGAAGACTTACAAATGGAACAATGAAATATGTAAGATAAATTGATATTTTTGAAGAAGCCATGTAAATAATAATCAGTTCCATAGAGATCAGGGCAAAAAGACAGGTGAATATTGAGGAAGGAAATTTCCCTGAAAGAAGTTTATGAATTGATGCAAGTAAAATAACGCTTAAAGAAATGATTATACAGGTAATGTATTTAACATTTGAAAATGCACCAAAAAAAATACCTAAGGCAATTGTTGGTCCAGTAATAACAAAATACCATAGAACATTATTAAGTACGTTGTTTGTTCGGATTCGATTTTTGTGTAAAAAATCTTCAAATGAAGTTGCAGAATCTGTAAACTTGCTTTTATTAAACTGATTTAAATCTTTCATAAGTTTTATTTTACACACAAAAAAAGGGGTTGTCTATTTTAAAGACAGCCCCTTCTCTTAGAAGATTTAAATTTTTCTTTTATTTATCGCTTGAAGAACCCATTCCACCGATTCTGATGATGGTAAATACTTTTGTATCACTATCAAGAATTCCAGAAACGATTAATTTTTTTCCGTTTCTTGAATTAAGAACAGCTTCGATTTCATCATGATCAGGAAGAGATGCATCTACAACTCCTGAGTATGTTCCATCTTTTGTGCTTAACTGGAAAGTTTTTCCATTTTTTGTTTTATTTACTTTGATTTTTGCTGTAACAGTTTTAACTTTTTTTTCTGTTGCTGAAGTTACAACTGCTGAATTATCAAGTACTGTAATTTTTTCTACTGCCTGAGCTGAAGCTGCTGCAGATCCTGCTAAAACTAAAGAAACAACTAAAACAAGATTCTTAATATTCATTTTCATAATAATACCTCTTTGTAAAAAAATCGGGTGGCCCTGGCGTCCGACTTCCCGAACCACCTTTGAAAATCATTTATAACTCAGTAACACTGTTTATGATTATAATATATATCAACACAAACCAGTTATCATTAGAAGAAAATGAGAATAAACTAAGAGAATTCTTATTTTCAAAAAAAGATTGGGAATTTTTTATAATTCTATCATAAAAATAAAAAAAATTATTAAAAAATATGGTAAATCAAAAAAAATAAACTATATTAATATAACGGGCTAAATAATTTGGGTGAGGATTTTTTATGCGTTTTTTACATACCAGTGACTGGCATCTTGGAAAAATATTTTATGAATATTCATTAATAGAAGATCAGCGGAATTTTTTAAATCAGATTGTACAGATTCTGGAAAAAGGGGAGGCTGAAGGACATCCATATAGTGGACTTCTGGTTCCTGGTGATATTTATGATAGAGCAGTTCCTCCCGCAGAAGCAACTGAGATTTTCAGTGAATTTCTTTCAGAAGTGAATAAAAAATTTCCGGAACTTCACATGTTTTTTATTTCTGGAAATCATGACAGTCCTTCACGACTTGCTTTTGGAACACATTTTTTTAAAGCTCATAATATTCATATTGTAACAGATTGTAAAAATTATACGGAACCGGTAATTGTTGAAAGGGGAGGGGAGAAGACCGCTGTTTATTCCCTGCCATATCTTTATCCTCTTGCAATTGAAACTGAAGAAAAAAATGAGGATGGAAACGAAAAATTTTTACGTTCCCAACAGGATTTATATGAGAAAGCCTGCAGTAGTATTATAGAAAATCACAATAAAAACTATAAGGAATTGCCGATTGTTCTTTGTGCACATTTATTTACAATGGGCAGTTGTGTTTCAAAATCTGAACGAAGCAATGTGGGAACTGCAGAACAGGTTGATGTTTCTCTTTTTAAAGATTTTGATTATGGTGCATTTGGTCATATTCACGGAAATCAAACTTGTGATAAAGAACATAAATGCTGGTATTCAGGCGCACCTCTTGCATATAATTTTGATGACAGTGAGAATACTTTTTTTCTTGATGTAGAAATTTCTTCCCGGGGAGAAAAGCCTTCTGTTAACAAAATACCGGTTATGCCGCTTCATTCTATTGCAAGACTGGAAGGAAAATTTTCAGATTTTTATGGAGTGAATGCAGACAGTACAAAATGGAAACAATATAAGGATTGTTTTGTTCATGTAAATTTAACAGATGAAGTTCCTGTAAATAATGCTTACGACTTTCTTAAAACCGTTTTTCCAAATCTGCTGTTAATTACAAGAAAAACTTCTGGTTCAGGAGAAAATACTTCTGGAATTCAGCAGAGAAAACAGGCAATTCAGACAAATAATCCGGAATTAATTTTTTCTCAATTTTTAAATGATGTTTATGGAAATAATCTGGAAGAAACTCAGCTTATAAAAGATGAAAAAGAATTAATGAAAAAATCAGCAGAAGAAATAAAATGGGGGGAAAATCTTTAGCATGAAACCACTTGTATTACGATTAAAAAATATTGGTCCATACGCAGATGAAACTATAGATTTTACCCGCTTAGATAACATGTTCCTTATTACTGGAAATACAGGAGCAGGTAAAACTTTTATTTTTGATGCTATGACTTATGCTTTATATGGAGAATTAAAAGGAAACAGGGCTGGCCAGGTTGAAAATCTAAAAAGCCGTTATGCAACTGATGATGAAGAATGTTATGTTGATTTTACATTTGAAGTTGGCTCAAAAAAATATGTATGTCATAGAACAGTTCCTTTTGAATATATAAACAGTAAAGGCAATAAAACAAGAAAAACTCCATCTGTTGATTTGGCGAAAATTGAAAACGGAGAATTGGTTCCTGTTTCAAATACAAAAAAAGTGACAGAAACAGATGCAATGATTGCAGAAATAATCGGATTAAATGCAACTGAATTTTCACAGATTGTATTACTTCCTCAAGGGGCATTTGCAGATTTCTTAAAAAAGAATTCAAAAGATAAACGGGATACTTTACAGAAAATATTTCCTGTTCTGGATTATTCAAGATTAATGGAAATTGTAAAAAGAAAAACCGATGAAGCACAGGCATTGATTTTCGAAAAACAGACAGAAATTAAAAGTATTCAGAGTGATTATGATTTTTCCAATGCTTCCAATTATTTAAGTACAATGGAAGAGCAGATTTCAAAGCAGGAATCCAGAATAAAAGAAATAAATGAAAGCCAGACTAAACTGCAGGTTCAAATCAGCAATTTAGAAAGGGATCTGGATGAAGCTGAAAAACTTGAAAAAGATAAGCAGCGTTTGGAAGAATTAAAAACTCAGAAAAAAGATTTTGACAGATTAAAAAACAAAATTGAACTGGCAGAAGGAGCCCTTTATCTTGCGGATGCTATTTCCAGAAAAAAAGATGCAGAAGTCAGAATGACAGAATCTGTTGAAGCGGAAAAAGAAATTCTCCTGAATCAGAAAGAAAATCAGAAAAAATATAATGAACTGAAACTTCAGGAAAGTTCTATGACTGAACTGGAAAAACAGTTGAAAAAAGAACAAAAAGAATTTGATGAAATAAAAATCAAACTTCAGCAAAAAGATGAATATTTAAAATGCTTAAATGATATTTCTAAAAAGGAAGAACAAAAAGAATTATTAAAAGCAGATTTTACTCAGACTTCTGAACAGATTAAAAATCTTGAAAAAAAATATGAAAATCAGGATATAAATAAACTGATTGAAAAAAATAATTCTTTGTACATTGAATTAAAAGAAAAACTTGCAATACTTATTTCGGACCAGGAGAAGGCAGAAAAGCGGGATTTATTGCGGGAAAAATATAATCTGTCGAAAACTCAGCTGGAAAAAGATAACAGCGATTATGATTTGCTTAAAAATAAAATGGCTGAAGTTTCAAATAGAATAGAACAGCTTACAGAATTTCTAGAAAATGTAAATTCTCAGAATAAAGCCTTTTCTTTAGGAGAACTGTTACGTCCTGGTTGTCCTTGTCCGGTTTGCGGTTCTACAGAACATCCTCGGCCTGCAGCAAAACCAGAAAATCTTTCAGATGAAAAAGAAGTTCTTGAGGCAAAAAAAGAAACTCTAGATTCTTATAAAACTCAGGAACAATTATATATAAAAAACATATCAGAAAAAAATGCAGAATTAAAAACTTTTGAAGAAGAGTTGGATTCATTCAAAAATATTTTGGAAACTGAGAAAGTTAAAAATCAGCTGGAAGGTTTGAGCGAAAATGTTCATAAACTGGAAAAAGAAAAAGAGGAACTTTTAACTCATCAGGAAAAACTGAAAGAATTAAATGAATTGTATTTAGCTTCTGAAAAAAATCTGCAGTTATGTGAAAGTGAAATTGTTAATTTAATTCAATTGCAGCAATCAATTGAAAAGCATTTTGGAGATAAACTGGAAAATCTTGAACTTAGATCCAAAGAGCTGGAACAGGGGATTTCTGAAAAAAATGAGGTTTTTACTCAATGGAAAGATTCTTTTGAAAAGGCAGAAAAACAGCAGATTGCAATTCAAAAAGATGTTGAAAACTCATTAAAAGCCAGAACGAAAGCGGAAGAAGAATTTGAATCTGCAAAAATAATTTTGGTTTCAAAAATACAGGATTCGGTTTTTGACAGTGTTGAAAAAGCAGAAGAAGCGTTTATTGATGAAAATGAATTAGCCGAAATAAAAAAATCCTATTCAGATTATGATAAGGAAGTTTCTCTGCTTAAAAAAACGGTAGAAGAAAATAAAAAGGCTAAATCTTCAATTGAAGTTTCAGCTGCTCTGGAAGTTTCTAAAACTAATCTTGAAGAATCTTCGAAAGAGTTTGAAGAGAATCAACAGGTTCTGGATGAAAAGAAAACTGAATTTAACGATTATAAAAAACAGTTTGAAAAAATCAAACAGGCCCAATCTGATTTAGAAGATCTAACAGAAAAAAATAAACCTTTATTCCTTTTGAATCAGGATGTATCTGGAAATAATCCTCAAAAAGTTACTTTTGATACATGGGCATTAGGAATGTATTTTGAGCAGGTTGTAGAATTTGCTTCCAGAAGATTTCTTGAAATTACTAACGGAAGATTTGAATTCAGATTAAAAAATCTGGAAGATAAGAAGAAAGGGAATGGTTTTAAAGGATTGGATTTAATGATCCTTGATAATTATTCTAATACGCTCTCGGATCCAGCTTCTCTTAGTGGTGGAGAAACTTTTGAAGCAAGTATAAGTCTTGCTCTTGCTATAACAGATGTTGTGCAGTCGAATAATGGTGGAATCAGACTGGATTCTCTCTTTATTGATGAAGGATTTGGTACTTTGGATCCAGAGGCTCTTGATAAAGCAATGGCTGTATTCACCGAATTAGGGGAATCTAAAATGGTTGGAATAATCAGCCATGTTGAGGGATTGCAGAATTTAATTCCTTCTGCTATCAATGTTCAAAAAACACCTCGTGGATCCACTGTGGAAATTAAATAATTACCATGGAAGTTTAGTACTGTCGCTTACGAATGTAAATTTTATATCTTTTAATTTGAGACCATTATTTGCAACTTGTAATCGGCAGACACTAAAGCGGGTAGGAAGAACAATTTCTTTTGAAATTTCAACTTCTTTTCCGTTTGTTCCCTGGAAAGTGAAGCTGGCAATTGGAATACCGGTGTAGAAAATTGTACAAGGTAATTGCGCAAGTTCATTTAATTCTGAACTTCCTGTTAAAGTGATTTTATAAGTACCAAGTTTCTGAACATCAAGAGCAAGAATGTAATTTGAGTTCGCTTTGCATTCCTGATAAGTTAAATCAAAAGCAACATCTCCATTAAGAACTGTAAAATTGATATCTTCAAGATTAATGTCATCAGCTTCTTTTGGACGATTGATGATTTCAATTTCTGGAGCTGTACCCAAAAGTCTTTGCATTGCAGTTGTTTCCATTGCATGATTACAAATATTAATTGCACTTCGCTGTAATTCTGCCCGGGTAACTTTTCCCTGACTTAATGCTACAAGAGTATTATCGCCACCTTCATTCTTTGCACCGTTTGGACAGCACATATACAAATCATTCTGAGAACGAATCATTGCGCCAAAATTGTTTTTATCTGAAGGACCTTTTTCTTCGTTGATGTTTGCCCACCAGTCAGTCATAACAATTCCGTTGAATCCCCACTCTTTTCGGAGAATAGTTGTATTGAGATCGTAACAACTGGCAGTATAAAGACCATTTACCAATCCGTAAGTTGTCATTACAGAATTTGCATAACCGCTTTCAACTGCAATCTGGAATCCTTTTAAATAAATTTCCCGTAATGCTCTTTCTGAAATAACTGAATCCTGTGCGTATCGGTTTGTTTCCTGATTGTTACCGCAGAAATGTTTGATTGTACCAGTTACGCCAGAATTACGTAAACCTTTTACCATTGCTGTACCAATTTGACCTGTAACAAAAGGATCTTCTGAAAAATATTCAAAATTACGGCCGTTTAAAGGATGACGGTGAATATTCATACCAGGTCCAAGAAGATTTTCAACATGATTTTCAATCATTTCCAGACCAGTAAAACTGTATAATTTTGTAACTAAATCTTTGTTAAAACTGCAGGCAAGAGAAGTTCCATTTGGAAGTGCAAAGGCCTTTATTCCACAGTCAAGACGCATTCCAGAAGGTCCGTCATCACAACAGCAGGCAGGAATTCCAAAAGTGTTGCGTAATCTTGGAGAAACACCACCAAATGCAGAGGCTGTACCAGGTGTTACAAGACTTGAACCCATTCCTTCGCCACGAATAATGCAGGATAAATCATCATCTGTAAACTGAGCAACAAAATCTTCAATTGAGGCTTTTTTATTAAGGACATCACAAAGTTTAATAGATGTTGTTGTAACCTGAGGAATTTCCTGTGGAATATTCTGATTTCTTCGTTCAATCATGGAAACTGTTCTTAATGGTGTTTTTTCCATTTCCAGTTTTCCGTTGTTGTTGTGGAATCGGTTAAATGCTTTTACAGGAGCAAGTGCTTCTTCACATTGTTTCAAGACGATTGTTTCATTTAAGTTGAATGAAAGAATTTTTTCCGTAGCACGGACAGAATTTCCTGAATATACATTGTATTCACCAGCTTCCAGAATAAATGCTGATTTATTTCCAGTAACGCCGCTGTCATCATAAGATGCAAAAGTTTCGTATGGAATTGTGAAATCAATAGCTTCTTCCTGACCAGGTTTAAGTTCCTGAGTTTTTGCAAATTCTACAAGAACTCTGGATGCTTTTCCAAGTTTTCCATCTGGTGTCTGAATGTAAATCTGAGGAACTTCTTTACCATTGCAAGAACCTGTATTTTTTACTTTTATGCTGATTTTTACAGTTCTGTTTTTTTCATCATTTGAAGCATTTGTACAGGAAATCTGGAAAGTTGTATAGGAAAGACCGTATCCAAATGGATAACGAACGGCAGATTTTGCAAAAGTTTCGAAATATCGGTAACCAACAAAAATGTCTTCTTCGTAACAGTTTCCATCAGGATTTCCAAAAGTGTTGTCAGAAGGATAATCACTGATTTTATAAGCAATAGTATCTGTTAATTTTCCAGAAGGACAGGTTTTTCCAGTTAAAACGTCAATTGTACCAAGACCGCCTAACATTCCGCCTTGCCATACATATAAAACTGCATCAGGAGAATAATCATCCACAAAACTCATATCAATGATATTTCCAACATTTAAGAGAATAATCATCTTCTTAAAACCGGCTCGAACTTTTGCCAGCATGTCAGATTCTTCTTTAGTTAAAAGATAAGAGCCTTCTGTTGCAGAATTATCTTTGTCTTCACCGGCTGTTCTACCAATAATTACAATTGCAGTATCAGAAAAATCTGCAGCTTCAGAAATTATTTCCTGAGTTAATGGCATTTCGTCCTGAGACCATCTTTCTTTGCCCCAACCAAGGCCTTCATCATAAGGATGCGTTTTTTCCCATTCAGCATAAATTTCCTGAAGTTTTTTATTTATAATGAGAGTTTTATCTTCTTCGATTCCATCAATTATTGAATATACTTTTGAAACATTTACTTTTCCGCCAGAACCAGTTCCACTTTTGTAGTAAGAATTTTGAATTCGGCCAAAAACTGATATTTTAGTATTTTTTTGAAGAGGGAGTACCTGATTTTTATTTTCAAGTAAAACACATCCTTCGCTGATTGCCTGAATGGCAGTTTTTTTGTATTCGTTCCAATCTAATGTGATTTTCATAAAATTTCCTCTGAGCGTAAGTATATAAAAAAAAGAAACTCTGTTATAGGTAGAAATAACATAAAAATTGTATGAGTATATACTAATAATTGCGGGAATTTAAGATTTATCTGCAGTCAGGTAAAAATATCTGTATTGATTCAAAAATTCTTAAAAGAATTATATCAAATGTTTCAGTTCCGGAAATTTCCTGTTTGATTGTGTCATTATTATAAGTAATCTGATATTCCCAGGTTTTAAAATTAATATTATCTCTTGTTTCAACACCTGGCATTTCTGGATATGCTTCTTTCATTTCCAGTAAAAGTTGGGTTAAGAGAGGATCTTTTGACTGGTCGATTAAAGGTGAAAGACCGTATCCCAGCTCTATAAGCAGAGTCTTATTTTCTGACTCAGAAACATTTTCTTTTTTCTTTTCTGATTTCTTAATTTTTTTGTTTTTTGCTCCAGAGGATTTTGTAGCCTTGTATTTATGCATTTTTGTATTAATTTTCAGGGGCTTTTCAGTTTTTTTTGTAAATCTGCAGGTTATTAAAATAGAAAGGCAGATAATAATAAAAGGAATTATAAAAAGAATTCCATTCCACAAAGTAATTGCCGTTGCTTTTGCAAAAGCCTTTTCAGCTGGCATGGAATAAAAGAATTTTCTTGCAATAAAACAAAAACATAAATTTAGAAAAATAATCAGAATTGTGATTAAGGAATTACGAAAAACAAGTTTTGAAGCACTGTTCATTTTTTCAAAAAATTTAATTTGTTTTTCTATATTATCCTGACGTTTTTGAGCCTGTTTTTCGGAAATCTGACGGTTTAATTCTGCACGGTAAATTTCTCTGATTTTAGAAGGCATTGAGTTTACAGAAAATTTATTGTAAATAGTGGCAAAATCTCTTGCACATTTTGCGGCACAAGGAATTTCCAGACAAAGCAGGGCAATAATAATTAAAATTGCACATAAAGATGCTGGCAGGGAAATAATTACTTTTTCAACTTCTCTGTAAATGCTTAAATTTCGTCTGTAAAAACTGCTGAAAAGAACAAATGCAATTTGAAGTAAAAGGCCGCCTGTTGCTGTAAGTTTGATTATTACCGGAAATTTTATAAAAGCTTTGAATCTCCAGGGAGTATAGGAAATTGATAGAATCAACAGTGTTAAGAAAAAATAAGAACCGGAAATAATTTTTAAGGCCATATAGAATTATATCAAAATAAACTTGAATTACTCTAGTAAAAATTTAGGATTAATTTAATCAAAAATCAGGAATAAAATGTAATATATACAAATAATCTGATATTAACACAATTATTACGATACAAATATATTCTATTGTAATTTAGATTAAACTCAGAGGTGTAAAATTTATATGAAAGGAATAACACAGTCTGAGTTAAAATCAAAATTTGAAAATAAAGCCAAAGGTTCTTTTGTTTCACTAAATAACGAACTTTTTTATTGCATTAAAAATTATAATCTGATGGATAATTTTTTTATGACAATTACCAGTGCCAGTGATGTATGGAATACATTATGGTCAAAAGGTGGAATTACAGCAGGTCGAATTGATTGTGATCATGCAATTTTTCCTTATTACACTGCAGATAAAGTTGCTGACGGAAAAGATTTTACCGGCTCATGTACAGTTATTCTTGTAGAGAAAGATGAACAGAAATTTGTGTGGGAACCATTTTCTGAAAACGCAGAAATTAATTATCAGATTCAAAGAAATTTATATAAAAACACTTCCGGTTCAAAAGTTATATTTGAAGAAATCAATGAGGATTTAGGTTTAACTTTTAAGTATGCATGGACTTCTGGCGATAAATACGGACTTATTAAACAGAGTCAGATTATTAACAATACAAAAAATACTATAAAACTTCAGATTCTTGACGGTTGCCGAAATATTTTACCTGCTGGTTCAACTGCTGATTTTCAGAATGTAAAAAGTGTTCTGCTTGATGCTTATAAAAAAACTGATTTTGATGAAAAGTCTGGTTTAACTGTTTTTGCTCTTTCTTCAGTTCCAACTGATAAAGCTGAACCAAGTGAAGGACTTTCTGCTAACGTTTGCTGGTTTACTTCGGAAGGAAAAATTTATACAGATGTAAATAATATTCAGAAATTTATTCTTGGAGAATCTTTGATTCAGAATAAAGTATTAAAAGGTGGTCGTCCTGCCTGTTTACAGTTAAAAGATTTTTCTTTAAGTTCAATGGCAGAAGAAGAATGGTATCAGATTTTTGATACAAATCTTTCAAACAGTCAGGTAAATAATCTTAAACTGGAACTTCAGAATAAAGCGGAAATTGTAAAAGATTTGCTTAAAGATATTGAAGATAATCAAAAAGCTCTGGAACAATTAATTTTTGAAGCAGATGGAATTCAAAATACTAATGATGTAAATGCCGCCGTTCATCACAAAGCAAACGTTCTTTTTAATATAATGAGAGGTGGAATTTTTGCAGACAATGGAAATATTCCTCCAAAAGATTTTATAAAATTTGTACAGGAAAGAAATAATGCTTTTGTTCCTGTGGTAGAAAAACTTTTGTCTGACAAAGGTGACAGAGCATTTTCTTATGAAGAATTGCTGGAACTGATTTCAAATACAAAAAATCCTCAGCTTATGAGACTTTTTCTTGAATATCTTCCACTTATTTTCTCACGACGTCACGGAGATCCAAGTCGTCCATGGAATCGTTTTTCTATTAAAATCACAGATGAAAATAAAAATAGAATTTATAATTATGAAGGAAACTGGCGTGATATTTTCCAGAACTGGGAAGCATTGTGTATGTCTTATCCTTCGTACACAAAAAATATTATTGCAAAATTTCTTAATGCAATGACAATTGATGGTTTTAATCCATATAGAATTTCTCGTGATGGAGTAGATTGGGAAATTCTAGATCCAACTGATCCATGGTCAAATATTGGTTACTGGAATGATCATCAGGTTATTTATCTGCAGAAACTTCTGGAATTTCAGTACAAACTTGAGCCTGAAACCATTTTTAAATTCCTGAACGAAAAATTATTTTCAACTTCAAACATTCCTTACAGAATTAAAAATTATTCAGAAATTTTAAAAAATCCTCGTTCTACAGTTCTTTTTGATATAGAATTAAGCAATCGTCTTTTTGATAATACAAAAATGTACGGATCAGATTCGAAACTGGTTTTAAATAACAATAAAACTGATGATGTAGAACTTGTTTCCATGTTTACTAAAATAATTCAGATTATACTTGCAAAACTGGCCAATTATGTTCCAGCAGGTGGAATCTGGATGAATACTCAGCGTCCTGAATGGAATGATGCAAACAATGCTTTGGCAGGCTACGGTCTTTCAATGGTAACATTGTACTACTTATATAGAATGATTAATTTCCTTAGAAAAACTGTTTCAGAAAGTAGTGATGAAAAATATTTGCTTCCAGATGAAACTGCAGATTTTCTTAAAGAAATGTTCAAATTGTATAAAAATACAAATCCTGTAGAACTTGCAGATTGGACAGATAAAACTGCCTGTGCTAAAAGAAAAGATTTTGTTGATGCAGAAGAATTGCTTTTTCAAGTACAACGGGAATCTCTTTATAAAAATGGACACAGCAAAAAAGAAACCGTTTTTTCTAAATCAGAAATCGAAGAAATTCTTAATGTATTCCTGACTCATCTTGAAAATACAATTCAAAAAAATAAACGTAGTGATGGACTTTATCATGCATATAATATTCTTCATATTGAAGAAAAATCCATGTCTGTAAGTGATTTGACATTAATGCTGGAAGGTCAGGTTGCAGTTCTTTCTTCCGGATGTTTAACAGCAGAAGAAGCACTGGAGCTTACAAGACTATTGAAAGAAAGTCCACTTTTTGTAGAAGATAGAAATACGTACATTTTGTATCCAAATAAAGAACTTCCGCTTTTCTGGGAAAAAAATAATTTTACTTTTGAAAAAATACAAATGCTTCCGGCAGCTAAAAAAATGTCTGACAGAGGGGACAGAGCAATTTTTACTTGTGAAGATAAAAATCCTGTTTCTTCAAGTCTTTGCCATTTTAATGCTGATTTTAAAAATGTTGATTTTATGGAAGAAGCATTTAAAACCGTTGATATGAAAAATCCAGGACTTCTTTCATCTGAAGATAAAGATGGATTTAGAAAAGTTTATGAAGAGATTTTCAATCATACAAGTTTTACCGGTCGTTCTGGAACCTTCTATGCTTATGAAGGATTAGGAAGTGTTTACTGGCACATGGTAGCAAAATTAATGGTTGCTGTTCAGGAATATATTCCACTTGCAGATGAAAAAACTGGAAAAGGGATTGTTGACGCATATTACGGAATTCGTTCTGGAATTGGATTTAATAAAACTCCAGCTGAATATGGTGCTTTCCCAACTGATCCATATTCTCATACACCAGAAGGGCAGGGTGCAAAACAACCTGGAATGACCGGACAGGTAAAAGAAGAAATAATTACCCGCTGGTCTGAACTTGGTATGGAAATTGAAAATGGATGTTTAAGTTTTAATCCATATTATTTACAGTCAAAAGAATATTGTGATGATAAATTATCTTTCACAAGATTCGGAATTAATTTTTCATATGAAAAATCTGATGAATCTAAAGTTATTGTAAAGTTTGCTGATAGAGAAGAAACATTTGAAGGTAATAAATTAAACTGCAATGTTTCAAGACAGATTTTTAATCGCTGTAAAGATATAGAAAAAGTAATTGTATTTATAAAATAGATTGAAAATTGTCCACATTGTGAAATATTACAAATGTAAAATTTATGTAATATGTTGCAAATATAACAAAATATTATTAATATGATTAATATGAATAACGAGAAAGAGAAAAAACCTAAATACGACTATAGTGCACAAACAGACTCCTACGTTGACGCTCTCATAATGAAGTTTTTGCCAAAGTTGGTAAATATAATTCCTTATGGTGTTCCAGCCAATATGATTACAATCTGTTCTAATACATGTGCATTTATTGCTTTTGTAATCGCAATGCTTTCTGTAAAGAACATTTATACATTGTGGTTTGCCATTCCATTTTTATTGCTTGCATATTTAATGGGAGATTGTTTAGACGGTGCTCAGGCAAGAAGAACACATACAGGTTCTCAGCTTGGTGAATTTATGGATCATTTTTTGGATTGTTTTGTAACAGGAGAACTGGTAATTCCTGTTCTTGTTTGTTATCACGTAAGAAATCCTTGGATTGCCTTTATAATTTTAACTAAATCTTATATTACACAGGCATCTGCATTCTGGGAAAGACATAAGAATGGTCATATGTATTTTGGAAAATTCAGTTCATCAGAAACTGTTTTATCTTTAGCAACAATCATGACTTTGTCGTACTTTAACGTAATCAGAAATTTTGTTGAGCAGCCATTAAATAGTTTTGAATTTATTAATAAAATTTTTGGAACTTCATGGTCAGCAATTACAAATCTTTCAGTTGCAGAATTCTTTATTTGTGTATTCTTCTGTTTTACACTTATTTCGGATGTAATGACATTTGTAAGAACAAGAGGTGCTTCTTTAAGATTCTGGAGCTATTGTATTGCAGTTCTTCTGGTAACAAGTATTTTTGCTATTCAGAATCCTGATTTCTACTATATTCAGTTCTATGTAATCAGCTTTATGAATATTGATTATATTGCATCATTGATTATTTCAATTACAACTAAAAAACGAGAACCTCATCCGGATTATCTGTTTGTTGCATTTGTTGTAATCAGTTTTGTTTTGAAATTGAATGTAAATATTGCACTTATTATTGAATTGTCTTATTTGACTGTAAAGATTCTTACAAAAGCGCTCTGTCATATAATTAAATTCAGAGAATGCTGGTACTGGAAAAATCCTGCACCAGTTGTAGAATCATAAAAAGAAATAAACTGATTTACCTATTGATTTTATAAGTCCAATAAAAATATATACTGGGGGATTTAATGCGGGGAAAGCCCGTAACACCCCAATATATTATTCCACTAACATGAATGTACTAAACCTACGTGTATTGGGATTAAAAAGTATTACCAATACAAATTACTCAATATTTGCTTTTTATTACCATCCGGAACATAATGTCTACCACCGATTCGAACATTGTATTTTGATTTACTCACAAGGACTTTGCCAGTAGCAAGATTTTTCAATTTTTCATACTTTTTACCGTTAGTGAAAAGGTGATAAATCCACATAACATAATCTTAAACAGTTTTTAGTTTGCCTGCAACTCGGTTTTGAAAATTTTGCTATGTGTTATTCTGACAAATATTTTTTTATGGAAATTTTTATCATATAAAACTTATGCATATTACTTATGAAATTCAAAAACAAAAAATAAAGAGCAAATAGTTAAAAAAAATTTGCGAAAGCTTTAATACTATAGTATTAAAGCTGCTTGACTTAGCAGCTTTAATCGCAATTTCGCTACGCTTATTGCGATTAAAGCAAAGGTTCTTTCCAAAGAAAGAACAAACAGTGAAAACAAAAGGTTGGTTTAATAATGAGTGCTGCAAAAAAATATATTATTACATATAAACTTCCAAATAGTGAAACAATTCATCGTTCAACAAGTATTAATGCAAATTCTTTAATAGAAGCCAGGAATAAATTTAAGATGGGAAATCCTGGAAAAATAATTGTTTCTTGTGTTAAGGTCTTGGGATAAGCAAAATTATGACAGAAAGCGAATATAAAGATTTACACTATCAAGATGGTGGAATATTTATGGCGGATAAAAATAATAAATATATTCCGTTAAAAATATCATTTTCAAAATAAAACAGAGGGGATAAATAGAATGGGATTACTAGGTGGATTAATGAATTTTGCATCAGAGGCATTGACAGGTGTTAGTGTAACGAGTGATTTTCACACTTCAATGGCTCTTGATAACAGTGAAGAAATTTTTGAAAAATTAATTCAAAAATGGGATGAAATATTGCAAAAAAAAGAATTGGTCGAAAACTTTGAAATACAAAAATCGTCTGAGATTCTACCCAAATACTTTGGTTATAAAAATCAAAATCTTGAGATTTGTAAGTCGACTTCGGGTAGTTTTCTTTTTTTTGGAAGCTTCAATAGGAGGTGGGATGATCAATTTTATATTTCATATAAGCCTTCAAAAGAACAAGAATTAATTTTTTCATATTCAAATTGTTGCCAAGATAAAAGAGAGTATGAAGTTAGATCTACTTATCATGAGTATAGACATGATTTCATTGTAGCTTCACTTTATTTAAAATTTATTTCAGGAACTTCAAGTTTAAGAGCAGAAAAACTTCTTGTCAGAAATACAAGCTGGTTAAGTGATTTTCAATCCGAAAATCTTGAGAAATTTTGTAAAATTGATGAAAAAAATGAATTTTATAACCATTTAAAAGATTTTTTTAATCCAATCATAAATTTCAAAAATGCTGAAAAAGAAGAAAAGAAAAGACTGGAAATAGAGGCTCGTGAGGCAGAGAAAAGAGAGCAAGAAAAATTGAGATTGCAACAGCAGGAACAAGAAAGGCAAAAGGAAATGGAAGCTCAAGAAAAAGAAAAGAAGAGAGTTTCTAATTTGCTCAAAGATTTAGATTCGTTTTAGTTTGAGGTGACAAGTATGATTGATTCGGACAACTTGCAAGAAGAAAAAAAAGCAAGTGAACAGGAATTGATAGATACTTATAAGAAGTATTTTGACAAGAATATAGCTCTAAAACTTTTAGTAAAGCTTAGAAAAACTACACGAAATAAACCTAAATTGATTGCGGGTACAACAGGAGCTATTGTAACATCCTTGGGCAGTTTAATTTCCGCTTTGGAAAATCCAGCAACTCCAAATCATATGAAAGCGTTGATTATAGGTGCTATAGGATATATTATTTTACCTTTTGATTTGATAGCTGATGCTATTCCTGGTCTTGGTTATACAGATGATTTGGCAAGCGTAGCAGGAGTAGTTGCAGCTGTTGCTGCTTACACAAATTTTTCTCTTGAAGAATTGGATAATTATATAGACAGTTTAGAAAAGAAATAATAATGTAACAAAATTTATTCTGTGGAATTACTGTCTTTATTCTGTAAGTTCTAATTTCTGTAAAATTACCCTAGTACTTAGAAGGTTACTGAAAAAGTTCATATAAAAAAATCTAATAATTGAATTATCGATAAATCCACATATCATAATCTTAAACTGCTGTTTGTTAAATCCTCTATACAAAGACTGGGCAGTGCAAATGAACAAATTATATTTTCTTCAAAAGAAGTTGTTATTTAGATTCTTTGTAAACTTTAATGTAGTCAATATAGAATGTTCCGTATTCTCCATTGTCCCAGTCGATTGAAGATGTCCAACAGTCGAAAGAACGTGGGAAAATTCGGAGGTTCCACTCTTGTTCTGGAGGAATTTCACCATAGTGTTTCTCGCACTCTACCTTGAACATTCCACCACCAGGATCCAGTGTTTATTTCTCCATCGCAAACATGGTAATCATATCCACCTGAACTATTTTTTTTTCTATAGGCAAAAGCATTCATTTCCAATGCTCCGTTTTTTACAGTAAATGCTTCATCAAATGTAAATCCCACACGGAATTTATCTTTTGGACCATAGTTTCTCTTTTTTTCATAAAACATTTTACTAGGGGGTTCTGTACGTACAGCTAGTTTGCGTTCTTGTTTTCTAACTATGTCACTGTTTGGAAGATGTTTTCTTTCAAAGTCTTCCTGTGAATTAAATTCTGAAACATATTCTGTTACATACTGAACACCATTGAATGTTTTATATTCAATATCTTCTTTAGGAATTTGATAAGGTTTTGCAAAAACTCCTGTAACCACATTAATTACTAAAAGTGCTGTTAAAATTTTTTTCATAGTATGCCCCTATAGTTTTATGTATAACGCCATTTAAAAAATGATATGTATTCATTCTGTTTTTGTCCAGTAAAAAGGGTTATATCAAAAACTCTTGGGAGAACGGTCTTAAAATCTACATTTCGTTTATGAAGAGTTTTTTCAAGATAAAGAATCAGCGTTTATCTGCGTGCATTTGCGGTAATAATCCACCGTAATGTCTGGCAAGAATAATTTTGCAACTGGAATTGTAAGTGCTACAAGTTTTTTCCGGTTTCTTCAATTTCTTGTGATTCAGATTTTGCAGCATTTTTTTTCTGATATCTTTTGAAGATGAAAAATGCAATGGCAGCTGCAACAAGAAGTCCAAAAAGAACAAATCCTACAATCTTAATACTGTTCTGGGCAACTTCACCAAGATAGTAAACTGTAAAGAATAAAGTTGAAGAACTGATTAATGAAGCAATTGAATCAAAAAGAATAAATTTAAGATAACTTAAGCGGGCAAATCCACAGCTTAAGAACAGGGCATTTCTTACGCCAAAAGGAATAAATCGGCAGACAATAAATGTTGCAAATCCGTGTTTTTCCAGTTTTTTCGAAACCCAATCCATTCTTTCTGGAGATAACATTCGTTTAAAGAATTTAAACTGTAAAAATCCTTTTGAAAGTAAAGTTCCAATAGTAAAAACAATCAGGTCGCTTAAGAAAATGCCGGCATATAAAGCAATATAAGTTGGGACCATGGATGAAGGATCCTGGTGAACCATAATTGTTGAGAGAATAATAACTACATCTTCCGATATTGGTAAATTAAAACCTGCCAGAATAAGAAGAACAAAAACTGTTATAGGCCAGTATGAAGAAACATAGGTCTGAATAAAAGCAAGTATTGATTCCATATTTTTTATTTTTACATAAAATAATATGAATTACAATAACCAGGAGGAGATAATCATTAATAAGAAGGCTTAAATCAGATGATATTTCAAAAAACTTACGGGAAGGAGAAAATTTTACCACCAGTATGATTTAATATTAAAACCTAAAGCATTGGGTTAATTAATTCAACATATAAGAACTTAGGATGATGAAATTTCATCTGGATGGTAGTAAAATAAATAAAAAAAACAGGAAGTGAAACATGAATATAACAATTGAAAATTCAAAATTTAAGGCTGAAATCAGTTCGTTTGGTGCAGAAATTCAGCATTTTATAAAAAAAGATGATGGAACAGAATTAATCTGGAATGGTGACAAATCAGTTTGGGGAAATCATGCTCCAATTTTGTTTCCATTTGTCGCAAGATGTCTTGGCGGATATTTTATGATTGAAGGTAAAAAATGCGAATATACAAAAAATCATGGATTTGCCCGTAATCTTGATACTAAAGTTGTTTTGCAGGAATCATCAAAAGTTGTATTTGAATTATCAGACAGCGAAGATACTTCATACAGATTTCCATATAAATTTTCTTTGATTACTGAATATGAACTTACTGAAAATGGCTTAAACTGGAAAATGACTGTAAAAAATAATGATGATAAATCTTTCCGTTTTGGAATTGGAACTCATACTGCTTTTGCATGTCCACGAAATACTGATGCAGCAGGAACAGAAATTTCAGATTATGTTGTTGAATTTGAAAAGAAAGAAGCGCTGACCGGAGTAAAATGTACTCCAGATGGTTATATAATTACAGATGCTGATGGAAAAACTCCAGGTACATTTGTATACGGAGAAGCTGAAAAAGGAATTGTTCCATTAACTGCAGAAGGTTTTGGAAACGGTCATTTATTTGGAAAAAATTCATCTGAATGGGTTGGGTTAAGAAATAAAAAAAATAATTCCTTAATTTCAATTTCATCTAAAGGTTTTCCATATTGTATGATCTGGCAGAATGTAAACGGTTCGCCTCAGTTTGTTTGTATTGAACCTTGGCACGGTTTACCTGATACAGAAAATACAAATCATATTTGGGAAGATAAAATTGGTTTAAATGAAGTTCAGCCTGGTAAAGAATTTGTAAGCCAGCAGAATATCAGAGTTGAATTCTAACTGATTATTTAAGCCATCCTTTTTCAACTGCCCGCTGAATATTTGCATCGTACCAGTTTTTTAATTCTGGAATCAAATCTATAGCGGGTCCAATTCTTTTATTTACCATTTCTACCGGAGGATTTCCTTCTTTCCAGGTGTGACCATCTGTAAGAGTGTTGTGTAGAAATGGTTGAATTCTATCCATGGCAGCGGCGTATTTTGCAGTTGGAGTTTCCATGGCGTCAAATTCTTCCCAAAGCTGGCGGAATTCTTTTCCAAGATTTTTGGGAAGTTCATTAAACAGTTTGTCTGCAGCTTTTGCTTCTCGATCTGCTTTATCAAGATTTGCTGCTGGATCGTAAGCAAAAGTATCACCGGCGTAAATTTCAATTAAATCGTGGACTATACACATTTGAACAGAGCGGGAAATATCACAACCTTCAGGGGCGTAATCTTTAAAAAGCATGGCCATTAAAGCAATATGCCAGGAATGTTCTGCATCATTTTCGCGGCGACTTTTATCTATAAGCATGGTCCGTCTGCTAACGGCGGTCATTTTGTCTATTTCTGCAGTAAATTTCAAAAGCTGATTGATTTTTTCATCATTGCCAGGAAGAAAATTTTTAATTTCCATTTTTAGTTCCCTTATTTTCCGTAATTAAAATTATAATCATACCCATTGTCTGTAGTTAACGGAGCTGGTGTAATTTCAAAATAAACAACTCCATTTTTCTTTGCAGATAATTCAAAATCAATAGAGCTTCCAACATTTTCCAGAACTTTAGATTGAATCAGAGGTTGTGCAGATGCTTTTAACAGTTCTTTCTGAGCAGAGTTAAGATGAGCATTCTCGCCAAGATCGTGCCAGATTTTAAGAGGATTGCAGCATTCTTCATCAACAGTTTTTGTAAGAACACACCAGCGGGAATCTTTATTTTCTGACGGAAGGGACAGAGCAAATTGTATTAAATCTTCTTTTGTTTCAATTGTAATATTCCAGGCAATTCCTTTGTAGCTGCCGTCTTTTGTTTTTACGATAACAATGTTTTTATCACGATAAATACAACTTTCTTCATTTTCTTTTAAATCTTTAAAGAATTTGAAAGTCCAGAAAGTTGGTTTTGGAATGCTTCCTTCTGATAAAAGTCCAAATCCTCCGTAAAATGGAGTAAATGGAATTCCTCGTTCTTCAAAAACATCACCAAAAGTCCAATATGAGTACCCGGTTGCATAATCTCCAATTTCTGCCAGAGTTCTTGCAATGTATGCGGCGTTTAAGTTTGTGTCGTGAACCGGACAATTTGGAATATAGGAAGTATTAAATTCTGTAATATAAAAAGGAAGATCCTTAAATTCTGCAAAACTGTCTATAATTCTACGGCAATCTTTTAAGGTCTGGAGAGTATAATCTAAATCCATCATTTTTGGGTATCCGTAATGACCAATATCTTCTGGTAATTCTGTTGTGTAATGATGACGGCTTATAAAATCAAGAGGAATTTTATTATTGTAACAATAGGTTAAAAAGCCTTTCATCCATTTTTCATCAGCTCCGCCACAAATTGCAGGTCCTCCAACTTTAAATGAAGAATTCACTTTTTTAATGGCAGCCACTGTAAGTTCATACAACTTATAATATTCGTCAATGTTTGCATCTTTCCAGAATCCAGATAAATTTGGTTCATTCCAGACTTCAATTGGCCAGGTTAAGACTTCATCTTTTCCATAACGCTGCATTAAATGTGTAAGAGTTGCCTGAACCATTTTACACCAGCTGTCGTAATTTTTTGGTGGAGTAGTGTTGCCTTTCCAATAGAAAACTGTATTTGTATCACTGGCCATTTTGTATGGCATAAATCCTAATTCAAGAAATGGACGGATATTTAATTCAAGATAGCTGTCTACAACTCTATCTAAGTAGGTAAAATTGTATTCCACAGTTTTTGGAGCATTTTCTTCTATATATTTGTTATATTCTTCGTAGGATGAAAAATCTTTTGGAGTTTTTAAACCGGTTTTATCATAATATTCCTGATAAATTCCCATGTCATCACAAAAAAGACCATGACCACGTATATGTTTAAATCCAATCTGCTGCTGAACGACTTTTAACTGATCAAAATATTCTTTTGTAAGAGCAAGTCCCATTCGACCTGTTCCAACACAATAATCAACATTATTATTAAATTTGATTTTATTTTTTAAATCTACTTTTACAGAATAATTCATAATTTCCTCTTACATGTATAATATCATGTATTTTGATTTTCTCCTTAATATATATTCCCCATTTTTTTACAAAATACTATAATTCATCTATTATGTTAGCACAAATTTTAGCTATTATAATATTTGTCGTAATGTTCGGAATGATTATTCTAGAAATCTTTGAACGACAGAATATTACACTTGTTTGTGGAGTTTTGACTCTCCTTTTAGTATTTGTATTAGGTTTTGGTGTTGCAGGTCACGATTGGGTACGAGCAGGAAATGCTGTATCAGAAACCCTGAATGTCAAAAATATTTTTACCCTGGAATTCTGGTATGCAGGTGCAGAAGCTCATGAATCTTCAAGTGGTATAAATTGGGCAACCATTATTTTTATTGCTGGAATGATGGTAATGGTTGAAGGCATGGCAAGAGTTGGATTCTTCAGATGGCTTTGTATGCGTCTTGCAAAAGCTGTTCACTATAAAGTACTTCCAATTTTTGTAACTTTTATGATTATGTCTGCTGTTCTTGCTATGTTTATTGATAGCATTACAGTAATTCTTTTTCTTGCTACAGTTACAATTGAACTTTCGCAGCTTTTAAAATTTAATCCTTTACCAATGATTTTGTCAGAAATTTTCTGTGCAAACTTAGGTGGTTCAGCTACTATGTGTGGTGATCCTCCTAACATTATTATTGGAACATCTTTTGGATATTCATTTATGGACTTCCTTACAAATACTGGTGTTATGGCTGGAATTTGTTTGATTTTCATTGTTCTTTTCTTCTTCTTTGCATATAGAAAAGAATTAAAATGTTCTGAAGTTGTTGATACTTCTACTTTCCCAAGTCCAGCTTCTGCAATTACAGATAAAGCAGGATTTGCAATCAGCAGTGTAATTTTCCTTATTGCAGTTGTTCTTCTTGTAACTCATTCAATGACAGGTTTAACAGTTGCAACAATTGGTCTTGGAATTGCAATTATTACTTTACTTGCCGCTCCTCGTCATATTCTTGAAATACTTAAGAAGGTTGATTATAAAACAATTCTTTTCTTTGTAGGATTATTTGTAGTTGTAGGCGGTCTTGAACAAACCGGTTGTCTTGAAATTGTTGCAGGATTTATTGGAAAAATCTCTGGAGGCAATGTATACTTAATGATAGCAATTATTATTTGGGTATCTGCAATTGCCAGTGCCTTTGTTGATAATATTCCTTTTGCCGCAACAATGATTCCAGTTATAGAAAGTCTTGCCGCTTCAACAGGTGTACCATTAACAACAATGACATGGGCTCTTTCAATGGGAACTGATATTGGTGGAAGTGCAACTCCAATTGGAGCTTCTGCTAACGTTGTAGGAACTTCTGTTGCAGGTAAAGCCGGATATCCTGTTGGCTGGGGAAAATATTGTAAAACTGCAGTGCCAGCAACAATAATTGTTATGGTTATTTGTACAATATTTATTTTCTTAAGATATTTACGCTAGAGGAATTATGGAAAAACAGGTAATTATTTCAATCGGTCGCCAGTATGGAAGTGCAGGACACGAAATTGGAAGACTTCTTGCTGAAAAACTGGATGTTGAATTATTGGATAGAAATCTTTTTGATGAAATTGGGAAAATCAAGAATATTGATACTAATGATCTTCAGAAATATGACGAAGTTCCAAGAAAAAAACTTTTTAGTAGAACTGTAAGAGGTTATTCTAATTCTCCAGAAGAAAATGTTGCTGAACTTCAGTTTGCTTTGTTAAAATCTAAAGCTTATGACGGTGATTCATTTGTTGTAGTTGGTCGTTGTTCAGATGAACTGTTCCAGGGAATGCCAGGTTTTATTTCTTTCTTTATTCTTGGTGATGAAGAAGAAAAAATTAAAAGAATTATGGATGTTCGTGGAATGGATTCAAAAAAAGCAAAACAAGCCATTGAACGTCATGATAAAAAACGAAAACAATATCATGATTATTTCTGTAAAAAGTCAAAATGGGGTGATGCAAAATCTTATGATCTTTGTGTAAACTCAAGCCGGCTTGGAATAGAAGGAACTGTAAATCTTTTATATGATTATGTAATGGAAATGCAAAAAAAATAATTTGCAAACAAAAGGATGTCTGGAAAGTAAATTTGTACTGAAAGGGCATCCTCTTTTATTTAACGAGCAAATTTTTTAAGTGAAGGTTTCATTTAGGTGAATAGTTAAAAAAACTTGCGGGAAGGAAGAAAGCATACCACCTGCATGACTCTAATGGCGGAATGATAGTTTCCATACTGATAAAAGAAGAAACATAAATAATTTTTACTTAAAAATACTATAAAAAAAACTATTTATTTATTAAAATATTTGTATTAAAATTAAGTTAATGATAGTATTACTATCACAGTAATTAAATAAATATGAATCATAAACTTACAAGACTCTGTATTTTAATTTTTTCTCTTTTGCTGATTTGTAATTCAGTTTATTCAGAAGATTACACGATCAAACAAACTTATAAAGGTTCGGTTTTTTATCAGAAACTGGAATGGGAAAGTTCTGGTGTTGTAAAAGAATATAAGGTTATTGTTCAGCAAAAAAAATCCGGAGAATATAAAACAGTAAAAGAATTAACAACTAAAAATACTTACTGCGAAGTTTCTCTTGATGCAGGCGATTACAGATATAAAGTTCAATTTTATAATGTGTTGGGTCAAATGGCTTTTCAGACTTCCTGGAGAACTTTTGAAGTAAAAGCCGCATTTAAACCAGAAATAAAATTGCTTTCACCATCCTTTATAGATTTATCAAAAGTAAGTTTTAATGGAACTTTTTTAGTAAAACTGACCAACGTTGATGATAAATCCAGAATTTACATAGTGCCTCTTAGCTCAAAAAATCAAACAGAAATTGCTGTAAAGAAAACTTCAACTGAAAAAGATGGTGTAAGACTTTCTTTTCCTGCAGAAAAAATTAAACCTGGAAAATATAAAATTTATGTAAAAAATGCCGGTGGATTAACTGCTTCTACAGGAACAATCAGAATTGTAGAAAAACAGGATGTGTTTTGGGAAATTGGCGGTGGCTGGAATCCTGAATTTATTGTTTATGATGATAATTTTAAAACTTATCTTGGAACTTCAACTCTTCTTCAGAACATTTATGCTCAAGGATCAGTTTTTTATGATTTACCTGCCAACGGAATGATTGGATTTCAGATGGCCTTAAAGGATTCAATAATTAATCATAAAACAACATATTTCACTCATTCTGGAAATTTACTTTCTATGACTTTTGATGGCGTTTATACTTTGCCAGTTGCAGATTTTTCTTTTGTTTCCTTAAATCTTGATGTATTTGCAGGTTTTGGTTTCAGCTGGCTTGGAAATATGTCTTATAAATATGCGGATGAAATTAAAACTACTCCTGTAAATTCGGCAATTCCTGTAATAAATGGTGGAGCCTGTGTAAAAGGAATTTTTAATGAAAAATATTATGCACAATTGGGAATGGAATTTCTGGATGGATTAAAAATTACAGATTCCGATTATTCTTCAGGTTCAATAAATCTTTTTGTTGGAGGAGGCGTCAGATTCTAATGAAAGCTAAAGTATCAGTTTTTATAGCATTGTTTTCTATTTTGCTCCTTTTTTCTTGTGGAAATCCAATTGGGTATGATTATAGTAAAGTTTCAGTTAATCTTGATTACATAAGAGCATATAAAAGCAATGGGGAACAGCCTTCAATCACAAAAGATGTTTTTAATCCAAATAAATGCAGTTTTAGCAGTACTTTTTCAGACAAATGTACCATTGTTGTTCCAATTACTAACTGGGACAATTTGCCTTTAGATTGTAATATCTACCTTGTTGCAAACGGCTCAAGCGGTGAAGTAAAACTTTCTATGAACAATGAAAATAAAATGTGTTCTGTAAGTTTTACTCCGACTGAAGCTAAAATTACTGTAGATTTTAATAATAAAATTACAAACAATTCTTTTCTTACAATATATCCTTTTCATTTGCAGATAAAAGATATTTTTGGAAATGAAATTCAGAATATAGAAATTGATATTACAAAATTAGGCAATTAAAAAATGAAACTGAACTTAAAAGAAAAACTGAATTCTGTAAAAAAAATTAATTTTAAGAATTTTTTCAAATCGAAAGAAAAAGGTGACTTTAGTTTTAAAAAATTCTTTTCATCTTCAATTGGTTTAAAACTGGCCCTTATTATGGCCCTGGCCGTTTTTCTTTCTTTTGTTTCAGTAATTTCATTATTTAATTATTTTATTCGTCAAAGTGAAGGAATTAATGCTGAACAGAATAATCAGACATTAAATATTCGTGCAGCCGTTGCCATTGAAAATGAATTAACCGGAATCTGCTCAAATTCATTTCAGCTTTTAGATATGATGGCAGTAATCAGTCAGGAAAATCAACTGGATTTGTTGAATAAAACCCAGGATTTATTTTTTCAGAGAAACTCAAATATTGCCTGTATTCTTCTTTCAAATGAAAAATCAATCAGCTTAAAAATTCTGAACAATACTTATTTTAAAGAAAATAATCTGGATAAGAAAATTTGTGATGAATATATTCAGGCCAATCAGGAAGATGTAAAACTGGCATTACAGGGACAGTCCCTTGCTTTAAATTCTTCCGTTGAATTTGGAAAACCTTCAATTGCATTAATGCTTCCATGGGGAGAAAAAACCGGACAGATTTGTATAATTGTTTTTGCAACCGACTCAATTTCTGAAAATATTTCTTTAGGTGTAAAATCAATTAACAATACTTATGTTGTAAATAAAAAAGGCGATTATTTAATTCATTCTGATACAGAAAAAATTAAATCTAAAGAAAATGCAAAAGATTATCCTTTGGTAAAAAAAATGCTTGAATCAGAAGATTTAAATTCTCAGATTGAGTTTAAAGATTCCAATAAAATTAAATATTTTGGTGCATTTAAAAAAATTGATTTATTTGGAGTAGGAGTTTTAACTCAGGCAGAAAGTTCTCTTGTATATGAAGCAATTAATCAGACAACTAAAAATAATATTTTTCTTGCTTTAGTAATTCTTGGTTTAACAATTATTGCTGTTCTTCTATATACTCACCTTGGTTTGTCAAAACCATTGAAAATCTTAAAAGGTGGAGTAAGCGAAATAAATAAAGGTAATTTTAATAATGAATATCTGGAATATCTTAAAACAAAAAGAATTGATGAAATTGGAGTTTTAAATTCTGCAGTTCTTGATGAAAGAGATTTTCTTAATACTTTTGCCCGTTTTACAAATCAGAATGTTGCTACTGCTATTGCTACTAAATCTATAGATTTTGAACCTCATTTAAAAGATGTTTCAATTTTTTTCAGCGATATTAGAGGTTTTACTTCAATTTCTGACGGTTTTAAAAATAAATATGGAACTGATTCTGCAAAACAAATCATTGGTTTCTTAAATGATTATATGAAGCGAATGGTTCAATGTGTTGAATTAACTCACGGAAATATTGATAAATACGAAGGCGACGCAATTATGGCAGTCTGGGGTCTTTTAAGAAATGATGATCTTTCTTTTGAAGAATTGCCAGATGGAGCAGAACGAAAAGAAAAAGAACTTGAACATCTGAAAAATTGTCAGGAAGACGCAGTTAATTGTATTACCGGTTCAATTGCAATGAGATATGCATTGATGGAATATAATAAAAATGCGGCTTCTCTTTCAACTTCCGAAGATTCTTATAAACCAATAATTAAAATCGGCTGTGGTATAAATTCTGGTCGTGCAAATGTTGGATTGATGGGTTCAGAATATAAGATGGAATATACTTCCATTGGTGACGCAGTAAATCTTGCCAGCAGAACTGAAGCAGCAAATAAACCTGCAGGAACAGATATTCTTATTACAGAAGATACCTACAATCTTATAAAGGCCGATTATATTAGGTGTCAGGAAAATAATTTTACAATTCCTGCAAAAAATAAGGCAAAAGAAATTGTTGTTGAACAGATTCCAGTTAGTTTTAGTGTAAAAGGAAAAGGTGAACAGCATTTTTATGGTGTTGTAAATATGCCTTCTTTTGATATTGGAGCTTTCTTTAAAATTCACGATAAAAACTTTAAGGTTGATAAAGATTGTGCTTTAGCTTGCGGAAAAAATGGTCCAAAATCTCTGGCAGAAGTAAGAAGTCTTTTAGGAATTCCAGTTCCTGATTTTAGTAAAATAAATTTGAATGAGGCAGAAGATAAAATTGAAGCCAAAAATTAAGATTTTCTCAAAAGCAGATCTTCTCTTTTTCTATATAACCATTCTTTTTGGAAGCTTTCTGGTTATTTTTGGACTTTTCATGTTTTTTAAAGGTTTTAATGTTTCTTTAACAAAGAATGATGAAGAACCAATTGCCAGAATTTCCGATAAAATCAGAACTTCCCGCCGATGTTTTGAAGACCGTACAGTTTGGGACAGACTTCAAAAAGATTCATTAATTTATAACGGTGACACAATCCGTACAGATGATGACAGTCAGGCAACTTTAATTTTTGATGAAGAAAAATTCGGCCAGGGACTAGTTTTAACTTTAGACAGCAACACAATGACGCAAATAAAAATGGATAAGACAAAAGAACTTCAGATTATGTTTACTGAAGGAGATATTCTTATTAATTCAGAAAATAATTTAAAACCTGCAACTGTTGTTTATAATAACACCAGTATTTCTATGACTGGAAAAGCAAAAATTTCTACATATGATGCAGATCCTGTTGAATTTGAAAATCTGGGAAAAAATCAGAAAGTTGAAAAAAAACTGGAACTTCAGGTTCTGGATGGAAATGCTAAAATAAAGGCAGCTGGAAATGAGGAAATAAATGTTCAGAATGGAGAAGCTGTTACAGTAAAATCAAAAACCGGTAGAAGAGCATCTGATAATAAAACAGAAATTTCTGCTCCGGAAAAGATTCAGGAAGGCAGTCCTGCAATTAAGAATAAACAGAAAATTAAGGAACAGACAAATTCAGAAAAACTTTCTCCAATTGCAACAAATGTTTCTTTTTATCAGGACCAGGATATTAGTCAGACAATTGAACAGGGAAAAGTTGTTCGTACTAAAAAAGAGCCGGTTGTAGAAAAACAGAATCAGCCACAGAAAAAAGAAAAAGAAACAGTTCAGTCAAAGCAAAAAGAAAAAACTACAGAAAAAACAAAAAAATCTGAAGAAAAGAAAACGGCAGCTTTAAAATCAACTTCATTAAAACAACCGATAAAAAATAAAGTTTTTAATGATAGTTATTTTGAAAAAAATTCTTCAATAGATTTCAACTGGTTCAACATAAAAGAAGCAACAAATTATAAATTTACAATCAAGAATCCAAAAGGAAAAATTGTATTTCAGCAGACCTTAGGAAAAGAAGCATCTTTTAAATTCACTGATTTTTCAATATTAAGCGAAGGAACTTTTACCTGGTCAGTTCAGCCATTACAGATGGATAAAAAAGGTGATGTAATTGCCAGTGGTTCTCCAGAAAGTTCAACATTTATAGTTAAATTAGGAACAATTTCCGGTGACACAACCGAAACCGGCGAATTATACGGTCATAAGAAAAAATAGAGTTTAGGAAAAAACTGATTTATTTCTGACGGCTTTTCCATTCTGCAACAGCCTGCTGCATCTGGTCTTTTGTAATTGTTCTACCGCAGCATTTTGCTTCATCACAATAGCCGATTGCTTCGCATTTTGGTACAAGAAGATTGTCGCAAATCCATTCCCATTCTGGACTTAATTCTTTAAGTTTTGATTTTAACTCATTTGAAAGCTGACGAATTTCCTTGTAAGCGCGAGAACATAATCGCATATTCATAAAATGCATTAAAGCTCTAAGGTTTATTTTCCAGACAATTTTAGATTCCATTCCAAGAGGAAGAATATTTGCAGCATCTTCTTTTGGATATCCTAATTCTTCAAGTTTCTGGTAAGTATTCATAATATTTTCCAGACCTTCTTTATAAACCTGAGCAGCTTCATCTTTAAAAGGATAGTAGAATTCTTCTTCAACGTTCATATTTTTTGCGTCTACGTAACGAGTTGAACTTTGAAGACGAGTTGTTCCAATAATATGTGTATATAATTCCCGAATACAACGGGCAGAATAGCCATCAACTATACAATATACTTCAGGATATTCAGCAGTTCTTGTGTGACCGCTTAAAATACATGATTTTGCTCTTTTAATATTTTTTTCCTTATCATCAACAGGACTATTCCAGCAGACTCCGGCACAATATCCGATTAAATTTAAAGGTTCTTTATTTGTCTGTGGTAAAATTGTAATCATGATTTTCTCCATCCATAATTTAGTAACTTTTTCAATTTTATAGAATTTTATAAATAAAATAAACAGTCAGGCATATATTTGCAATGGTTAATAATAAGGATTTAGGATATAATAGAAATATGTTCTCTAAAAATAAAATCTTATCACTTGTTTTTTTATTGATTTTTCTTGCTGCAGGAATATCTTGTACTTCGGTTCCTGAAGAAGAAAAGCAGAATGAACAGAATGAACTTACTGCAAGTGATAGTAAAATTGAACAGCAACTTAAAAAAATGACATTAAGGGAAAAAGTGGGGCAGCTTTTTATTATTCGTCCTGAGTCACTGGATCCTTCTTATTCTTTAGACAGAGTACATTTTTCTTCAAAAAACGGCTCTACAAAAATAAACGAAAAAATGAAACTTTCTTATGAAGATTATCCTGCAGGCGGTGTAATTCTTTTTTCCAGAAATTTAATTGGTCCTAAGCAGGTAAAAGAATTTACTTCCGAAATTCATAATCTTTCAGAAATTCCTGTATTAGTTTGTATTGATGAAGAAGGTGGAACTGTTGCCCGATTAGCAAATAATTCTGCGTTTCATTTGCCAAAATTAAAAAATATGTATTATATTGGCAAAAATCAGGATTCAGAACAAGCTTATGATGCTGGAAATATAATTGGTGAATATCTGGCAGAATATGGTTTTGATGTTGATTTTGCTCCAATTGCTGATGTAAACACAAATCCAAAAAATCCTGTAATTGGTCCAAGAGCTTTTAGTGCAGACCCGGAAGTTGCCGGTGAAATGGTTGTTAGTTTTTCCAAAGGTTTAACTGAAAATGGAGTAATTCCTTGTATGAAACATTTTCCTGGTCATGGAGACACAAAAACCGATACCCATTCCGGTTATGCAGAAACTTTAAAAACCTGGAATCAACTTTTAAATTGCGAAATGATTCCTTTTGAAAAAGGGATTGAAGCTGATATTCCATTTATAATGACTGCTCATATTACAGTACCAAATGTAGAAAAAGAAAGAATTCCATCAACACTTTCTTCAATCATTTTGACAGATAAATTAAGAAATGAACTTGGTTTTGAAGGAATTATTATTACCGATGCAATGGAAATGGGTGCAATTCAACATTCGTACGAACCAGATGAAGCGGTAATAATGGCAATTAATGCAGGTGTTGATATAATTTTAATTCCTTATGATTATAAAAAATGTTTTGATGCAGTAATGGATGCAGTTGAAGATGGAACTTTATCCATAGAAAGAATTGATGAAAGTGTAAGAAGAATTCTGTCTGTAAAGAATAAATATAAAAATTTATAGATGAATATGTAATTTGAATTTAAACAGTTTATCTATTATAATTTTATAAGTTAGGAGTCGCTTATGAAAAAATTATTTGCTGTTTTTGCAGTAATATTGTTTAGTGCGTGTTTATTTGCTTATGATGGTACAGTTTATGGAGGAAAGGACGGAATCTATGTTCGTAGAGCATGGACAGTTGAAGCTTCCGATCCTGCTTTAGCCCGCGATTTATTAATTGATGCATATAAAGGTCAAAGTGAATCAAAAATCACAAAATTTTATCTTATTACAAAAGACCTGGCAGATGCAGAAGATAATCAGCTTATTGACGACATAGAAGAGTTTATAGATGAAGAATATAATGTTGAACACAAAGCTGGATATTCACACATTGTAATTAGAAATGATAACGGAAATTATGTAGACGGATGGCTTGTTCTAAGTCATTATACAAATGCAGATGGTTTCCTTCATTATATATACTATTTCTGTATTGAATAGAAACTAAATTCTTTTTGCAAGTCGGGAGTTTTGTTAATTTCCCGACTATATTTTTTTAACCAATTATGACTAAAAAAGAAGTAAGGGATTATATAAAAAATCTCATATCTTTAAATAAAAACAAACTTTCTGATTTTTCCACATCAATCTGTAAAAATGTAATTAACTCTGCAGTTTATAAAGAATCTGAAATTCTTCTTGCATATATGGCATTAAATGATGAAGTAAATCTTTCTTTACTAATTCAAAATGCAATTGTTTCAAAAAAACAGGTTTATATTCCCAGAATAATTCCTGATACAAATAAAATGATTTTTTATAAATATAATCCTGAAAAAATAAAGGAAGGTTCTTTTGGAATACTTGAACCGGATAAAGAAAATTCTGAGTTTGAAATAAAATCTTATAACGAAAAAATTCTTGTAATTGTTCCTGGAAGAGCCTTTACAAAAACTGGCAGCAGAATTGGACGTGGAAAAGGATTTTATGATAATTTTTTAAATGAAATCTGCATAAAAAACAATTCAAATCTGAAAACTGCCGGAGTTTGTTTTTCATTTCAGATTTTAGAAAACCTGCCTCTTGAACCACATGATAAAAAAGTAAATTTTGTCATTTCTGAATAAAAATAATTTTATATAAAACCTATTGACCGGGTAGGCTAAAAATTGTATAAATACTTCAAATATTTTTAAACTAAGTCCCTGAAGATAAAGGGATTAAAAGGAGATTTATATGAAAAAAATTAACATTTATTCAAATGTGGCTGTGATTGCTGCAGGGCTTTCACTTGTTATGAGTTTATCAGCTTGTACAAAATCAAATACCAGTGAAAATTCAGTTCGAATTATTCAGGCTGCTCATACTCCAACAAATGTTCCATATGGTTTCCTTAATGACCAAGGTGAGTCTGACGGTTTTGAAGTTTCGGTTCTTAAGGCAGTGGATGAATTATTACCACAGTATGAATTTAAATTTAACGCAGTATCTGATGATGAACTTCTAATTGGAATTGAAACTGGAAAATATCAGCTTGGTACAAAAGGTGCATGGTTAACTGAAGAACGTAAACAGAAATTTGCCATTCCTGCAGAACCAATTGCCGCTAGTATTATTGGACTTGCATATCGTACAGATACAGCCGATCAAATTTCAGACATGGACAGTTTTGCTGCATATTCAGGAAAATTAATTCCAATTTCACCATTAAGCGCACAGTATTCAGTTATTGAAGATTACAATAAAGCTCATGAAAAACAGCCACAGATTCAGTTAGTACCATCTGATGTTTTTGATATTGCTGATTCTTATTTGTGGGTTCTTGAAGGAAGATATGATGGATATTTAGTTCTTAAGCTTTCTTTTGAAAAAAATGTATTAAAAGAAACAGGACCATATCACGAATTTGCAGATAAATTGTCTTATGTTCCATATAAAGGAATTCCAACATGGCCTTTATTCAATAAACAGGAAACTCAGCTTGTTTCAGATTATGATGCTGCTATTAAAATCTTGCAAGAAAACGGTACAATTGCTAAACTGTCACAGCAATATTTTGGCGAAAATGTATTTGATTTTGTAACAGAATAAGTTGCCAATGTTGCTGGAATTATCCAGATGAACAGACCTTTTTCTTTTGAACAGATTTTAATCTCATTTGAAAAAATATTACCATTCCTGGGCGTAACTTTTGAAGTTATGCTTGGGACAATCATTTTAGGTCTTCTTCTTTCTATATTAATTGTAAGACAAAACTATAGTAAGAAGAAAATCTGGAATCGTCTTTCAAAGGGGTACGTTCATATTTTAAGATGTACTCCTTCCATCGTTCTTTTATTCATAGTTTTTTATGGAATCCCAAAATTAATTTATGTTTTAACTGGTGCCAACATTAATTTCTGGCCAAAGATTGTTTTTGTTGTAATTGCTCTGTCCCTTTTGTATTCAGCACAACTTGCAGAAATAATTCGTTCTTCTTTAGAATCTGTTGGAAAAGGTCAGTATGAAGCAGCCATCAGTTTAGGAATTTCACCATTTAGAGCAATGACCAGAATTGTTATTCCTCAGGCATTAGTTGCAGCTCTTCCAAATTTAGGAAATTCTTTTATTTCCCTTTTAAAAGAAGGAAGTCTTGCCTATACAATTGGTTTAATCGATGTAATGGGAAAAGGCAATCTGATTATTTCTTTAAATTACGGTGGATATGCACTAGAAACTTATATTGCACTGGCAATCATTTACTGGGCCGTAACATTAATCATAGAATTTACATTTAAATTGCTTGAAAAACGCTTTTCAAAGGGGCGGATAAATGCAGCTTAATTTTGAATTCATGATAAAAACTTTCTGGCTTGCATTTAAGGCAATTCCAGTTACTCTAGAAATTACAATTGTTTCTCTTCTTCTTGCAATTTTTCCTGCTTACGGAATTGCCCGTTCAAGAATCAAAAAACAAAAATTCTGGTCTCAGCTTGGAACTGTTTATGTTTCATTAATCAGGGGAACACCAATTCTTCTTCAAATCCTGATTATTTACAGTGTAATGCCAAGCTTCTTGAATGTAATTTTAAAAAGAATTGTTCCATCAATAAATATTTTTGATTTAAATCCTATTGTTTATGCTTTTGTTGTTTTTACTCTAAATACAATTGCAACATTAAGTGAAGTGTTCCGGTCAGCATTACAAACTGTAGATAAAGGGCAATATGAAGCAGCTTTATGTTGCGGTTTAACACATTTTCAGGCATATAGAAGAATTGTAATTCCACAGGCAATGGTTTGTGCAATTCCCAATATATGTAACCTGACAGTTGTTTTAATTAAAAATACATCCCTTGCTTTCTTAATGACAGTAAAAGATATTACTGCAGTGGCAAAAATTCAGGCTTCTTACGGATTCAATTATATTGAAGCTTATCTGGATATTTTTATTATCTATATTATAGTTTGTTCTGTAGTTCAGATTGGATTTAAACATTTAGAAAAAAGGCTTACAAAAAAAGGAATTAAGAAGGAGGTTAAAAATGCTTAAAATTACAGATGTTCATAAATCTTTTGGCAAACTGCAGGTTTTAAAAGGTATTGATTTAACTGTTTCAAAGGGTGATGTTATTGTTATTTTAGGACCTTCTGGTTCAGGAAAAACTACTTTGCTTCGATGTATAAATTTTCTTGAAACGGCCGATTCAGGAACATTGGAATTTGATGAAATTAAAACTCCATTAAATAAGGCTTCTAAAAAAATAATTTCTTCAGTTCGAAAGAAAACAGCTTTTGTATTTCAGAATCACAATCTTTTTAATAATAAAACTGCACTTGAAAATGTAATGGAAGGTCTTGTGATTGGAAGAAAAATACCAAAAAATGAAGCAGAAGAAATTGCTAAAAAAGCTTTAGATAAAGTGGGCCTTTCAGATAAGTACAATAACTATCCTTCAAGTTTATCTGGAGGTCAGCAGCAGAGAGTTGGAATAGCCAGAGCAATTGCAGTTAATCCAGATGTAATTTTATTTGATGAACCAACTTCGGCCTTAGATCCTGAATTAATTGGTGATGTTTTAAATGTAATGAAAACTCTTGCAAATGAAGGTACTACAATGATAGTAGTAACTCATGAAATGGGTTTTGCAAAAGAAGTCGCTGATAAAGTAATTTTTATGGATGACGGCGTTTTTGTAGAGCAGGGAAGTCCTGAAGAAATATTTCAGAATCCAAAAGAGGAACGAACTAAACAATTCTTGAAAAGAATTTTAAAATAGAAAGAGAAAAAAATTATGAGAAAAATTACTGGTATTTTTATTTTCTTATTATTTGCTTTTGTGTGTTCAGCTCAAAAATTAGATGATTTTTATTACCAGCTTAATCATTCTGAAAAAACTACAACAATTCTCGGGTATCGGGGAAATTCAGAAAAAATAGTTTTTCCATCTGAAATAGAAGGGTACAAAGTTACAGCTATTGGAAGACGACATAGTGATTATGTGATTAGTACTCTGCCGAAAAATGCGAAGGATATTTATATTCCTGAAACTGTTAATGAGATAATTTTAACAACTTATGTATCTCAAGTAAATGAGATAGGAAACAAATTAGAACCTGGAAAAATTGCCAAAGTTGGAAAAGAACAGGAAATCGAAAAAGAAGATTTTAAATTATATTTCAAATAAATTTATAGGGATGTCTAAGCAGAAATTTTCTAAAAAAGCAGTTTCTTTTGAATTGAATATTTTTATTTTATAATTTATACTAAAGATACTTAAGGAATTGGATTTTGGTTTTTGCTGGACAATTCTTTATTAAGTCTTTTTTTTATAGTCCCGAATGTCAACCACAGTTTTATACTGATTCGGCTTTGGTGTACTTCTGGAATTTTATTACCCTGTTTTTAATAATTCCTACTGTTTTTTCTTAGACTATAATAGAATTTCTTCGTTCATAAAAATGACTTAATAATTCTGTTGTAGCATTACCTGATCCGATTCCATTTTTTTTTAAATTTTATTTATACAGAAAAATATTATATAATTTGGTTATATGTATGATGATGCTTTAATGACTTTTCTGACAACAATTCCGTATTTTGTATGCAAAACTATTGTAAGTTATGATTTATCTGCTGCAAAACTGGAAGACACAAAACATTTTCTTTTAGGAGAAGTCAGACGGCTTGGAAAAATAAATAAGAAAGTTCGCTATGAAGATATAAACAAATCTTTACATTATTCCAAGGCAGTAGTGTCTAAACAGTTAAAAAAGCTGGAAGAGTCAGATTACATTATTATGTATGATGATGAAGAAAATAAAAATCGTAAAATTGTAGAAATAACTGAAAAAGGATTTTTATACACTAAAGGCTGGCTTAATATTCTAAAAGTAAGTGAAACCGATTTTTTTAAAGGTATTTCAGAAGAAGAAAAAATTAAACTATCTGAATATTTACGAAAATTTTATAATAATCTTCCTCAGGCTGATTATGTTTTTGTAGATAAAGAAAATGTCTGGCTGGAAATTTTTCATTGTTTTGTAATTATTTATAGATACACCCAGCATTTTTATAGAACTGCCGTTGATGTTGATGGGCATTTTATTCATGAATTACGAGTTCTGGCTCACCTGGGAAATCTTAAGAATTGGGTAGATTTTAAAAAACTGGAAGAACTTTTAAATCTTAATCAGCCAAAAGTCGTAAGATTGATTTCAAGTTTATATTCTAAAGGCTTTGTAAATGTCAGAATAAATCCTGCCGATCAGCGAAAAAAACAAGCATTAATTAAAGAAGATGGATACGAAAAAGCTCGGGAAATTGTAGATTTTTATAATATTGTAAAAGAAAAGGGGTTAGATAATTTTACAGAAGACCAGCGTATTGAATTTTATACAATTCTTTCCAAATGGGAAAAGAATGTAAATGTTATTGTAAAATCTCAAAATTAAAAATTTAACTCTAGAATTATTTGCGACTTATAGGTAAAATACACTAGGACTTTTATAGTCAATTAAAAAGTTTTATAAAAAAGTTGGAATTATCATATGAAAAAAAAGAAGAGAGTTTTATTTTCAATTGGATTTAAACTTGTTTTAATTATTTCATTTCTTGTTATTGTTTCTTTGGGTTCATTGACCTATATGGTTAGTACAGTTGTAGGTCAGTCAATCAGTACAAATACAGAAGATGCAAATCTTACATTAGCAAATCAAGGTGCAGCCAGTGTAAAAAATGAACTTACTTCCATCCGTTCAAATGTATTTTTAATGCTGGATATGTTGAACGCAACTGGTGGTTCTGGAATTTTAACCCGTCAGACATCTTCATACTTTTTTGAAAGAAATCCTTCTATAGCTGCCGTTGTTATTCCTAACGATAAAGAACTTATTAATGAACGTTTTTTTCTTTCCAACGAAATTGAAACTTCTTATGTTCAGGAGTTTATTGACTTAAATCAGGATAAAATTTCTAAAACAGAAAATGGTGAATCTTTTGCTATGAATGCTGCTTCTGTTTTTGATCTTCCAATTCTTGTTTTTATGTTTCCATGGCAGGAAAGCGGTATGAATCAGGCTGTAATGATTTTCTTTACAAGTGATGCTCTTTCAAATGCTCTTGGTTCAAGTAAAACAAATTTAAGCTGTCTTGTAAATTTCGAAGGTGATGTTTTAGTTCATCCTGATTTTGATCTTGTAAAAGCCGGCGTAAATCTTTCAAGTTCACCTTTATTAGATTTTATGAAGGCAACTGAACAGGAAAGCGGTCAGACTTTATATACAGATACAGATGAAGTTGAATATTTTGGCGCATACGAAAGAATACCAATTGCTGATGTTGCGGTTTTAACTACCATTCAAAAAGAACTTGCTTTGGAAGATTTGAACAAACAGACAAAAACAAATATTTATGTAACTCTTGCAGTTTTATTTATTGCAGTTCTGTTTATTTTCCTGTATTCAAAAACAATCAGTCGTCCCCTTAGAAAATTAACTGCAGTTGCAAATGAAATTCAAAAAGGTAATTTTAATACAGAATTATTTGATACTCTTAAAACTCATCGTTCTGATGAAATTGCCGTTTTATATGAAAGTACAAAAGATGAACGTCAGATTCTTAATACTGTTGCCATGCTTACAAATAAACACGTTGTAAAAATGCTTATTGAAGGTGTTGATTTTGATCCTCACTTAAAAGATGCCACAATGTTCTTTAGTGATATTCGTGGTTTTACTGCTATTTCTGATGGTTTTAATAAACGCTTTGGAGCTGAGTCTGCCAGTCAGATTATCGCCTTCCTTGATGATTATATGGACCGTATGAGTAAGTGTGTAAATCTTTCCGGCGGTTTTGTTGATAAGTTTGAAGGTGATGCGGTAATGGCTCACTGGGGTGCCTTCCGTACAGATAATCTGGATTTTGAATCCCTTGATAAAAATTCGGAAGAATACAAACTTAAATATGAAGAACATTTCTCTCATGTAAAAGAAGATGCTGTTAATGCTATTAGAGGAACCATTGCAATGCGTTATGCTCTTATGCTTTATAACAAACAGGCAGAACAGTTTACAAAAGAACATGAAGGTGAAGCAAAAGCTCCATATAAACCTCATATTAGAATTGGTTGTGGTTTAAATACTGGTCGTGTAACAGCAGGTTTTATGGGATCAAAAGAAAAAATGGAATTTACAGTAATTGGTGATGCAGTAAATCTTGCCAGCCGTACTGAAAGTTCAAATAAACCATGTGGAACAGATATTCTTATTACAGAAGATACATACAATATTCTTAAGAATGATTTTATTAAAAACGAAAGCAACAATTTTACAATCAAGCCTGAAAATCTTGAAAGAGAAATTATTGTTGAACAAATTCCAGTTACATTTGAAGTAAAAGGAAAGGGTAAACAGCATTTCTATGGTGTAGTAAATATGCCAAATTTTGATATTGAAAAGTTTTTTAAATCTAGTGAACCTGATTTTGTTGCAGATGAAGATTGTATAAAAGCTGTAGGTCCAAAAGGTCCAAGAACTCTTGCTCAGGTAAGAGAAATGCTTGGAATTCCAACACCAGACTTTAGCGGAGTGAATTTAGATGCGGAAGAGAATAAAGTTACGATTTCTTGATGTTGTATTTGTTCTTCTCTGTCTTGCAGGTGCTGGTTATAGTGGTTATAAATTTTACGAAGAATTATATCGTACTTTAGAAAAACAGAACGAAGAACCAATTGCAAATATCATTATTAAAGAAAATATTGCTCAAAGAAAATTTGAAGATGGAAAAATCTGGGACAGACTTAAAACTGAAGCAAAGATTTACAATGGAGATACTATTCATACCAGTGCAAAATCTCTGGCTGCAGTTCAGTTTATTGACGAAAATTCCATTGAATTGGGAGCTAATACATTAATTCGTGTTTATCTCAAAGTTGATGATGAAGAAGATGGGTCTGTCATTAATCTGGAAAATGGTTCGGTTACAATCAATTCATTTAATTCAGTCATAAAAATTAAATCAAAAGATTCAATAATTGTAATTGATAAAAATTCAACCCTTAATGCAAATTATGAAGAAGGAGTTGGACTTAAGGTTTATTTAAAAGAAGGTTCAGCAAAACTTCAGAAAGAAGACGGTAGTATTGGAGAAAAAGAAATTCAGCAGGGAGTTGTTGTAACTTACAATGATTCTGGTGATGTTCTTTCTACAGTTCCACCAGAATTAATAGAAGAAATTGAAGATTTATACTCAGAACCTCCAGTTTTAATTGCTCCAGTTCCTGAATATAAGGTTCAGTATAGAACAAAAATACCTACAATAAGATTTATCTGGTCTCAACTGAATCTGGCAAATTCTTATCAGCTGGAAATTGCAGATAATACTGAAATGAAAAATCCTGTTTTTTCTCAGAGAGTTCAGCAGACTTCAAGAATAATTAATGAACTTCCAGAAGGAAAATGGTACTGGAGAGTTATTCCTTACTATCAGCTTACAAAAAGTTTTGGAACTGCTTCAGAAGTTCAATCATTAGTTATTAATAAAACTCCGGAACTGGAAAAACCTGTTTTATTAATGCCAAAAAATAATGGACTTACAAGTACACGTCTTCCTTTAAGTAATGGCGGCTATGTTTATAAAAAGGTTGTCCTTTCCTGGAAAGATAATCCGGAAGCTGTAAAATACAATGTAAAAGTCTGGACTGGAAGTTCTTCAAATTGTGTTGTTGAAGCTTCTACAACTAAAAATTATTACGAAATTGATACAACAAAAGTTGATTTAAAAAATGGAAAATGGAATTGGTCTGTTGGCTTAACAGATTCAGAAGGAAACTACAAAGAATCTAATGTAAGAGCTTTTATTGCAATAGATGATGAAATTGTACAGAGAACTATTTTCCCTCCAGATGGATACAGATTATCAGAAGGTCGTACTGCGGATGTTCGTTATTCATGGAAATCAAATATTCCGTCAGATACAATTTTTGAACTTTCAAAAGATTCAAATTTTAAAAATATTTTATTTAAACAGGTAACAACCAGCAATTCTGCTTCAGGAAGAACTTTATCTCCTGGAACTTATTACTGGAGAATCAGATCTGAAATTGAAGGAGTTGAACTTAAAACTTCACCTAAAACTTTAATTGTTGAACCTCCAATGGAAGCTCCTGCTTTGTTAAATCCTGTTTCAGGTTCAAAAGCTGTTGTAAGACCGGATCGTCCTTTTGATATAAAATGGGCACCTGTTGATGGAGCAGATTATTATCAGATAAAAGTTTATCCTCTTGGAAATCCAGAAAATGTTTTGTTTGAAAAAAATTATCTTGAAACAACTTCTGTAAGAATGAATTTTGCTTCATGGAAAGAACAATCATACGGAATTTCTTTACAGGCTTTTAGAGAAGAAACCGTTCTTGCTTCTCGTGCAACATCTTTCCTTGGAAAGTACAATTTTAATTTAATAAAAATTAAACCAATTGAAATTATTACTCCAGAAAATGGAATTGTAATAGACGGTGTTGAAGCTGTAAAAAACCCTGGTGTATTTGAATGGAATTATGTCGGAAAACCTGCCAGATGTGAAATTGTTGTATACAAAGGGGATGTTGCTCCTGAAAATGAATTTTTAAGAATACAAAATCCAGAAACTGTAACACAAATGCCAGCATTCTATTCTGGAATATATAACTGGACTGTTTTAGGTTATACTGCAGATAATTACGATATTTCTGTTGGAAAATATTACGGTTTTGCTGTTACTCCAATTGAAAAAATGCCAAAACCTGTTGTAATTATTCCTAAAAACAGAACTACTTTTGATAAAGAATATTTTAAGGCTAACAGAACAATTATGTTCCAATGGAATCCTGTAGAAAAAGCAGATCGCTATGTTCTTAGAATTCTTAATCCGGAAAATGAACTTGTAGTTGAAAAGATTTTGAAAAAAGATGTTACATCATACGAATTTACTGAACTTGAAAAATTGTCTGTTGGAAACTTTACATGGACTTTGGAAGCTCAGACAATGTGGGGCAATGTAGTTTTCCAGAATGGTGATGAAAGTGTTCAGACTTTTAGGGTTTCATTGCCTTCAATTAAAACTCCAACTGCAACAGATGAAGGAGTAAGATATGGCAGATAATTTTTCTCTTATAAAAAAGTTTTTTCTTGCTGTAATGCTGATTTTTACTTCATTTGTTACAGTTTTTGCTCAGAATGCAGAAAATTCAGCTTACTATATTACTGAAGATGAAAACGGAAGACAGGTTGTACATCAGCAGTTCAGATGGAATAAAAACGACGATGTTCTTAAATATACATTTTTAATGGAAAAAAAGAACAAAAATGGCGATTTTGTTCAGATTTATAAAGAAGAAACTGTAGAAACAAAAGTTGAAACTACTCTCGAAGCCGGTGAATACAGATACAAAATTTATGCATATAACTTTCTGGGACTTCTGGAAGTAGAAACTGAATGGATCAGTATTGAAATTATAAAAGCATATCAGCCAACTATTACAGGCCTTTCTCCATCGGTAATTTATCTGGAAGAAGACCAAGATGGGAAATTCTGGATTGATGGTACAGATTTAACAGAAAATACCCTTTTTTCTTTATCAACCAGCCATAAAAATGAAGATGGAAAATATAAAGCAGAAATTTTAGATGTAAATAAAAATAATAAACATGTTCAGCTTCAGTTTGATCCAGATGATTTAGATACAGGAGTTTATTCGCTTATTGCAACAAATCCTGGTGGACTAAGATATTTTTATGATTCTCTTCAGATTAAATGGAAAAAACCAATTGATTTTGACGTAAGTGCCGGTTATGCTCCTTTGTTTGTTATTTATGATGATACCTTCAGTCATTATTTTGATTCAATTTTTATGGGACTTTCACCTAACGTTAGAATTACATTTGTTCCATACAAGAGAAAGACTTCATCATTTGGTATAGCTTTATCGACTACTGGAACTTATGTAAAAAATCCAACAGAGTCATATACAATTTCCGGATATCTGGGAATGGCAAATCTTCAGCTGGTTTATCAGAAATATTTATACAAACGAAAGTTTATGCTGGATGTTCATGCAGGAGCAGGAATAACTGGTCTTTATGATTTTAAATTTGCCTATCCAATAAATGGTGGGGATAATGTTTATTCCGTTCCATTTAATAATATTTATGTAAATGCAAATGCAGGTTTCTGTTTTCAATATTATTTTACAAAACGATTTTATACAGAATTTGGGGCAGACTATCAGCATTCATTTATAGACGGTATGATGCTTGGTACTGTTCAACCTTCCCTTAGTTTTGGATATCAGTTTTAGGAGAGAGAAGATGAAAAAGAGATTTTTAAGATTATTTTTTACACTTTTTGCTCTGTCCCTTTTGTCACAAATGTTTGTTTCTTGTACACAGGATAAGACTTTCCCAGAATATTTAAAAGATTATACAGAAGAAGCAGGCGTTGGTTATTTTAGAATTGAGCAGGATACATCTGTTGATAAATATGGAAACACTTGTGTAAATTCATCAGAAGATTTAAATATCCATTTATTTTTGTTTAATCCTCAGGGATTTGAATTAATCTGGAATTATTTTTCGGAATCTGGTTTAAATCCAGCTTTCTGTAGCTTAAATGATAGTAATACAGAATTTTCAATGATTATTAAATCAGATGTTCTTAAAGCTTACGATTCAGGATTAAAAACTATTACAGTTGATGAAGATATTTCTATAACAAGAGATTTGGGTGGAAAAATTTCTCTTTCAACAATTGTAGACGAACTTGAAAGAAATTTTACAAACCCTTACACTTTAAAGAAAGTTGTTGTTAATTCAACTCCAGGAAAAATTAAAGGTGCAAAATTTCAAAGTTCCAGTGATCAAAAATACGTAGTATGTTTTAATGTGCCTGTAATTAAAGGGACAGTTCACGAGTACGATACTCACACAGTTTATATTGGCAGCAATAAATGGACTTTTGATGGTAATTTTGAAAATATTCTTCCTGCATCAGGTGCAACTGGTACTTTAACAACAACCGCCCCAACTGGAATGACCGCTCTTGATGGAACTGATTCTGATTTTGTAAAAGAAGGTTCCGGATATTTTCAGGCATATTACATTACAAATATTCCTGTTGCAGATGACGCTTCAGAAATTAAATATCTGATTAAAATTGAAGATGATGACGGATTAAAAACCGAATTTAATATTTCAAATAAAGCAAAAACCCTTTCTTCACCTTTTGTTACTCTTGAAAATATGACAGCTGATTCAGAAACCGGCTACTGGATTTTGGAATTATCTCATTCAGGAAAAACAGAAGTTGAAAATGGAAGTTCTGTTAATTGTGGAATGCCTGTAATCAATTACACAATCAAACAGAATGGAACTGTATTTAAACAGGGAAAAGGTACTGCTCCTGTAAAAGTTGAATTACCGGCTGCCACAAATTATACTTGTGAAGCATTTGCCACAAAGGATTATTACATCGACAGTGAACCAATGACTTCTGAAAATTTTACTGTAAATAGAAGCAATAAATATTATGTAAAAAATTCTGGTAATGATGACTGGCCTGGTTCAAGAAATAAACCTTATAAAACTCTTAAGAAAGTTATGGAAGATATTCTTGAAGTTAATACTGATTTCTCAGAAATTGAACTTTATTTCTTAACTGATATAAAACTTAATGAAGATGAAAAATATAATGCTTCTGATGATTGTTTCTGTCCTTTCCCACAGGAGAGAACAATAAAAATAGAAGGAGTTGGCGATAAGAGAACAATTGATGCAAACAATCTTTGTCAGATATTTAATTTTAATAATTCTACTGTTACATTAAAAAATCTTGTATTTACTAATGTAGGAGGAGATAGTCTATTAAAACAGTTTACAGCGGTTTCTTACTCATTAAATCAAGATACTTATACAGGTAATATTGAAATCTCGAATTGTGATTTTATAAGTAATAATAGTGGTTCTAAAAATGGGGGCTGTCTATATATATATAATTCTTCTGGTTCTGTGGATAAGATTACAAATTGTAATTTTGAATCTAATGATGGAGGAAATGGAGGAGCATTATATTTAGCAACTTCTATAGATGTTTCTAATTGTGATTTCATAGAGAATAGAACTCACTCTGGATCTGATGGTGGTGCTGTATTTATTGATAGTGCAACTGCTGTTGTAAATTTTACGGACTGTCAATTTATTTCTAATATTTCAGGCTACTATGGTGGAGCGGTTTCTCTTGAGAATGATAATATGGTTACATTTAAAAATTGTGATTTTATAAAGAATGATGCCGCCAAAAATGGAGGGGCTATTAATCTGGCCTATAGAAATGAAATTATCACTAAAGCTACAATCGATTCCTGTTCTTTTGATGAAAATATTACATATAGAAATGGTGGTGCAGTTAGTGTTGATAATTCACAAAATCAACTTATTGTAAAAGGCAAAATTACTGCAACTACAAATAAAAATGCAACTACAAATAAACCAGATAACTTCTATCTTGCCTCTGGTGCAAAACTTACTATAGGTGATTCTCTTAAAGACAGTTTAATTGGTATTTCAACTGAAAATAGGCCATCTGTTGGTTATCCTGTTGAGTTTACAACTGGTTTTGCAGCTAAAAATCCATCTATTTATCCTTCCGTTGTTTTTAAAAGCGACTCTAGTTATGGAATTGCATGGAATGATGATAAAACTGATGCGGTTCTTGCGGTTAGTGGTGGTGGAATTTCAGAAGGAATTTACGGCAACCTAACTTTCTCAATAGACAAGACTTCTATGACACAGGGAACAGAAACTAAGTTTACAATTACATGTAATCGGGTTCCAGAAATTCCATTAGAAGATTTTACTTTCAGTTATAAACTTAAACTTATGGATGAGGAAGTTTCATCTGATAAATATAAAACAAGTGCCAGCGATATTTCTCTGGCAAGAAATGAATTTGTAATTAGAAATAATCTTCTGGCAGGAAATTATATTCTTACAGTAACAATTACCTATAAAGGCAAAGAATATCCTGCTGATTTTAATATTTACATAACATTGTAGAGAGGGTAGAAAATGAAAAATTTAGTTAAATCAATTTTATTTAGTGTATTTTTTGTTTCAGGTTTATTTGTTTCCTGTAATGATTTTTATAATAATCCTTCTCCTGAATCAAAAGGAATTGTCATTACAGGTATGATTGATTCAGAAAACAACCGTTCGGCATATCCAGAAAATCCTGATGAAGGTGTAAGTTATGCTGTCAGAGCGGAGCAGGGAACTAAAAAAATAGAAGGAACCGTTGTAGAAAATGGAGGTAAAAGAACCTTTGTTATTGCTTTACCAAATGGTGGAGTTTGGGAACTTTATGCAGAAAAAATCAAAAACGATGAAATCATTTTATCTGACTATTATAAAACTGATTCATTGCCAGAAACTTCTACAACAATTACTTATAATTTCAATTTAAGACCAAACAAAACTGCTACTGGAAAAGTTGATTTAACAATAACTGTAGATTCTTCTGTAAAAAGTGTTGAAGTTATCTGTAATGATGAAGACTGGAACGCTACAAAAACCCTGAATGGAACTACAGTTACAATAAAATCAGATTCAATTAAATCAAAAAATTACTCGCTGGAAATCAATTTTTATAATAGCACAACAGTAAAAAATCCTTCGACATTGTTGTTTAATACACATCAGGATATTTTTGTTTATGATAATCTTACTACAACAACCTGGTATAAAAGCGGAAGTGAAGGCTACATTACAACAACTGGTGCAATGGAAATTACAACTACTGTAATCAATAATTTTATTCAGACTGTTCAGTATGTTGATGAAAATGCTGACGAAGAGAATCAGCGGGGAACCTGGCAGTCTCCTTTTAAGACTGTTGCTACTGCAGCTAAAATTCTGAATGTAAAATCTACTGGCGGAACAATTTTTGTCAGTGGTACAACACAGGAATCAGAAACTATTAATATTCAAAAATCTGTTACAATTAAGCAGTGGCCAGATAAACCTGCCGCAACTATAGAAAGAGCTGTTGGTGCAGATAATAAAGCTGTTAATCAAAACAGTATGATTATGATAAATTCAACTGGTGATCTTACTTTAGACAAAATTATTCTGGATGGAAAAAATCTCAATGGTGGTAAAAATAATGATGATGCTGATACCACTAACAACAACAGTGGCTGCGGAATCTATAATAATAATGGAAATGTTTCCATAAAAGATTCAACAATTAAAAACTTTTCTATTGAGTCACAGGGTTCTGGCGGTGGAATTTATTCATTTATTACCGATTCAACAAAAACATTTACTTTAAATAATTCTAAAGTTTATGGATGTAAGGCTATGAATGGTGGCGGAATCTATAATGCTAAAGGAAAACTTGTAGTCACAAATGGTTCTGTAATTGGAGATTCAGTTGTAACTATAAAAGCTTCTGGTGTTGATACATGTTCAAATTATGCAAGTAGCAATGGCGGTGGAATTTATAATGATTCTGATGGTACATTGAACATTTCTGGAACCTCCGCTTCATCTTATGTAGCATACAATTATTCTTTAAATGATGGTGGTGGAATTTATAATACTGGTAGTCTTATTGTTGAAGAAGGAAGAATTCAGAATAATGCCAGCGGTCAAAAAGGAAAAGGAATATACGATAATGGGAATCTTGAATTTGTTGGCAAAAGCAACGGAAATCCTTATATAAGTTCAAATAATGATATTTATGTTGATTTAAATAAAACAATTGTTGTAAAAGGAAATATTGATTCTGATCCTTCAGGAAAAAAATATTCACCTGCAAATCCTTTTGCTATAGTTAATATTCCAGATGGAAATGCGGGAAAACAGATTATTTCAAATCCTATAAATGATACCTTATCTGTTGCTGCAAATTATACAAAATTTAACATTGTTCAGGAACAATATGGTATTTCAAAACAAGGTAAAGTTGTAATTCCGGTTTTTGTTGCTGGCTCTGGTTCTTCATTAGGTGCAGGAAATGATTCAAATACTGGTTATAAAACCAGACCTATAGCAACTCTTGTTCAGGCAATTACTTTAATTAAGAATGATTCAACCAGAGAGGGTATATATCTTTCTGGAATAATTACTTATTCTGGAGAAATATTATTTGGTGGTAGTAATGTTGAATATGAAGTATCAGATTATGATGGTACCGCTGAATTAAAACGTGGTAATGCATCATCATTCATTAAAATAATAAGTAAAACTACTTTTAATGATGTAAAATTTAATGGAAGTTCAATTGATACAGCGCAAACAAATGGTTATGGGATTAAAGTATCAGATGCTACAGCTATTTTTAATAACTGCACTATGAGTAATTATATTAATAGAGTAGATATTGCAGGAATTTATGTATATGAAGAAGGTAATGTACAGTTAAACAATATATCTGTAAGTAACTGTACTGGTAACGATGATTACGGGGTTTTCTATGTAGAAGATAAAAAATCAACTTTAACATTTTCAAATACATCAAATTTATCAGCTAAAGTTGTTACAAACGGTACATTGAATATTGAAAACAGCAGCTTATCGAATGTTGATGCCTATGGTAATAGTACACAAAATGACATAGTAGTTGTATCTGGTTCTAGAAGTTCTACAATTACAGCTAAAAATTCTGACTTTAGAATAAAGATAAACGACAGATTTACTAGTGTAACTCTTATACCTTATGCATATCCTACAAAAAATGGCTCTGCACAGAGAGTTATGAGTGGAACTTGTGCGAATTATAATCGTATTACTATACCAAATGACAGTAAGGGACTTCCATGGAAAGTAAACTCTGCAGGAAATATTGAAACCAATTTATCGGATATAGTTAATAAAGATAAAGCATTATATCCTATTGTGCAATGCAAATTGAATACAAACGTTGGTGGCAATCCTCCAGGATGGGTTGAGCCGAATAAAGTTGATATAAGCACATTGCCAAACCCAAATGGCCAGTATTATGCTGAAATAAAAGAATATATAAGGGAAAAAAAAGGTGAGACCCATTTCTATATAAATGATAATGGCACATTAAAGTACACTTATACAAATGATGTCTTAATTGGGTCACCATCTGGTGGTGGTTTCACGGCATTTTATTATCAGGTTACATATTATTAGTACCAGTAATTTCTATGAAAAAACATCTTTTTCTTTCTGTTTTAATATTTTCTCTTTTGTCTCCTCTTTTTACAGAAGAGCATCTCAACTTAAATGAACCATCCCTTCTTCATATTTTCAGAACTTCTTATCCAGATTTAAAATTTGAATCAGAATACGATGAAGAAGAAAAAGACTGGAAAATCACCATGACCGATGGTTCTAAAAAAACCGTTTTTTATTGGAATAATGGCAGCATGCTTCCGAGAGAAGAACTAAAAAACAAAGAAAAATACTGGACTCTTTTATACAACTATAATTACAACATTCCTCTTGCAGATCCTGCAACTTTTTCTCAAGACCAGATTGATGGAATGAAGCATTTTGGTTCTGATGATAACAGAAAAAATGGTGCAGGAACTCCTATGTTCTTTTTTGATGCTGTTTATGACAGTTATACCCGGGCTTCTTTAGAAAAACACATTGTTACAGTTAGATTTTTAGGTTTTAATGTAAGAGTTCACGAAAGATTAAGAAATCCATTAAATAAAGTTGAAAAATGTATAAATGAATTGTCTCTTTCAAATAAAAAGGTTGCAGATTTTCTGAAGGGAATAAACAGAAATGAAGGTTATTACTGGAGATTAATTGCAAATACTAACAGAAAATCATTCCACAGTTTAGGAATAGCTTTAGACATTCAGCCAAAATCTTATGGTGGAAAAGAAGTTTACTGGAGTTGGGCAAAAGATAAAAATCCAGATGGATGGATGCTTACTCCATTAAAAAATCGCTGGATGCCACCCCAGGAAGTAATTGATATTTTTGAAGATGAAGGATTTATCTGGGGTGGAAAATGGGTTATCTGGGATAATATGCATTTTGAATATCACCCAGAATTAATTAATTTTGCCAGAAATAAGCAGAATAAATAGTTTTATCTTATTTTCCGGCAAGTTTATTATGAACTTTTCTCATTGCAAAACCAATCAGAAATGTAACAATATAAATTACAATTAAAACTGGTACTACAACGCTGTTATGTCCGCCGAATGTAAATCCATAGAAATCTGTCCAAACATGAGTAATAACTGCGCAAGTTACATAAACAATTGAATAGAAAAATAATGGAAGTAAAGAAATAAAGTTTTCTTTTTTATTAAATTTAAATTCTTTTTCTCCAAAAATATATGTTCCAATTACCAGAAGTGGAGTCAGGAAGTGAAGGAAGAACATATCTCCAGAAAAGTATAAGAAATAACTGTTTCCGATTGAAACCTGTGTTGGAGCAAGGAATGTTGCTGTTGTAATGAATGTTAATCCAACTGCTACACCGCTTGTATAATTAAGCAAAGTTGCCCAGTAAGGAATATGATCTTTTTTTGTAATAAGATTTTTCAGCAAAATTACAACCATTATCAGTGAAGAAATTGCTGCTAAATCGTTGCTGTCTACTGTAAATGCTTTAAAGTAGCCCAGGTTAATCATGTTTTCACCAAGTTGTCCTTGTCCAGCTCCCAGAAGTACACCCTTTAATGTAAGTAAAATTGTAACAACTGCAATGAATAAATGAATCAATAACAAAATAATCTTTTTAGAAGTTTTCATAGTTAATCCTCTTTTATCACTGTATTTTCTTCAATTTAGCATTTTTATTAAATATTTCCAATTATATAGATAAAACCCATAATAAAAATTATAATTACTTGACGGAATAAAAAATGAGTAACGGAAATCAACTTTCGGTAAATAAAGAATTTTTACCTAAATTATTAAGAATCATGCTGCCAATTGCATTTCAGAATTTAATGCTTGCTTCTGTTGCAGCGGCAGATGCTTTAATGCTTGGCGGACTTCAGCAGAATTTTATGTCTGCAGTTTCTCTTGCAACACAAATTCAGTTTGTTCAAAATATGTTTGTCAGTTCAATTGTTGCAGTTGAAGGAATTTTAGGCGCTCAATACTGGGGAAAAAAAGATTTTATTTCCCTTAATAAAATATTTAACATTACAATTAAATTTTCTATCATAATTTCATTGCTTTTCTTTCTTGCCTGCATGTTTTTTCCAAGAGGATTAATGATTATTTTTACAAATCAGGAAGATTTAATTGAAATTGGCGCAGGATATTTACAAATTGCCGGCTGGTCTTATTTAATCACCGGAATTTCTCAATGTTATCTTGGAATGATGAAAGTTTCTGATCATCCAACAATGACTGCTATAATCAGTTCCTGTACAGTTGTTTTAAATATTTTGTTGAATGCGGTTTTTATTTTTGGATTATTTGGAATTCCCGAAATGGGTGCTAAAGGTGCGGCCCTTGCAACATTAATTTCAAGAATTTTTGAATTAATCTGGTCGGTTGCCTGTTCCTATAAGAAGAACTACATTTATCCAAAACTAAAATATTTCTTCTGCCGATATAAAGGACTTCTTTGGGATTTTATAAAGGTTCTTGGGCCTTTAATTGGTGCCTTTTTATTCTGGGGAATTGGATTTACTTCATATAATGCATTTATGGGACATTTAGGAGAAGATGTAACGGCCGCCAATTCAGTTGCCGCTGTTATTCGTGATTTAACCTGTTGTTTCTGTAATGGTTTATGTACAGCTGCTGGAATTGTTATTGGGAATGAACTTGGAGCAGGAAATCTGGAATTAGGAAAACTTTATGGTGATAAAATCCTGAAAATTGGTCTTGTATGTTCCGGAATTATTTCTTTAATAATGCTTGCATTAACCCCAGTTGTAACTCATTGTGTAAAATTGTCTGAATCAGCAGGTTATTTTTTAACAGGAATGATGTTGATTAACAGTGTTTATATGTACGGTCGTTCATTAAATACAATTGTCATTAACGGTATTTTTGATTGTGGTGGTGATACAATGTTTGACATGTACAGTCTTGCCGCATGTATGTGGGGACTGGCAGTTCCTCTTGCAGTATTAGGAACTTTTGTTTTTAGCTGGCCGCCATTAATTGTTTATGCCTGCACTTGTATTGATGAAGTTGGAAAAATTCCTTGGGTATTACATCATTATAAAAAATACAAATGGGTTAAAGACTTAACCAGATAATTTAAAAACTGCAGATTCATTTTGAAACAAACCTGCAGTTTTCTTAAATTTATTTGCATTTATAAAAATTCTGTAATATATAAAAGGCTTTTTTTCTATATTTTTTATCAGGTGAAAGAAGACCTTTTCGATTGTAATATTTCTGAATAGAAGAACTTCTTCTTGGACATCTAAAATCATATAAAATCCATGGAGTCATTCCCTGAATAAAATTAATTTTCTCCAAAGTTTCAGTTTGTTTTTTATAAACCCATTCCTGATATTCTTCATTTCCTTTTTCTGTTTCAGAACCGTGGAGTTCAGGTAATGCATCTGCTCCAAATTCTGTAATAATTACCGGTTTATCTGGTGCACTGTTGTTAAGCATTTGCGGAAGTTTTTCAAAATCAGGATTATACCAGCCGTAATATTCATTTATTCCAATAACATCAAGAAAATCTGTAAGTCGGTCTGCAATTTTATTATTAATCTGATCAACAAGGCAGGCTGCTGAAACAAGGCGGGTAGAATCTAATTTATGGGCTGTTTTTGCAAGATTAGACATAAAAGCCAGCCGATCATCTGTATCTGCATTTTCATTACCAACTGACCATATAATAACGCTGGCTCGATTCTGATCTCGTAAAATTAATTCTTTAAGCTGATTTTCCGCATCCATATAAGTAGCCGGACGATTAAACTTTATGGCCCAATATACAGGAACTTCTTCCCAAAGTAAAAGACCAAGTTTATCTGCAATTCTGGCTGCATTTTCATGATGAGGATAATGGGCAAGCCGCATAAAATTACATCCCAGTTCTTTTGCTATTTTAATATTTTCAATTCTTTCTTCGTCAGTTAAGGCTTTTCCATTTTCTACACTTTCTTCATGACAGGAAATTCCTTTTAAGAAAATCTGGGTGCCATTTAGTATAATTTTCTGATTTTCTAAAGAAATCTGACGGAATCCTATTTCATCAAAAAGTTCATCATTTTTATAACCAATCTGCACTTTGTAAAGTTTTGGATTTTCTGGACTCCATAGTTCAAGATTTTCTTTTTCAAAAATAAGGCTTCCTTTTCCACTGGAAATCTGGATTTCTTTTTCAATGCCCAGTTCATCAATTTTTAAGCAGGCAATTCCATCAACAGGTTCATTCTAAAAACCATTTCTGACGAAGACATGTATCATACTGATCAACAGCAAAATTCCATTCTCCATTCAGACTTTGTTTATGACGGTTGAAATCGTATATTAAAGTTTCAGAAGTAATATAATTGCATTCGTATTCTGCAAGATAATCTTCAACATGAATATCCTGAAAATTGTTTGCTTTCTTTTTTGCCATAAAATCCTCTTTATTAAACTGATATATTAAGTATAAACCACATTTTTAATAAAAAAAATCCGTATGCAATAGATGAATTTAAGGATGACTGTGGAGCTGTGGTTTATTCAACACACGCAGGTCCAGATGTACATGGATAAAGAACCTTTGAAATTTGTCTATAGAGGAAGATTATTTAAGGTTGTTAATACGGTTTATGTGTGTTAAGTAGAAGTCCCGAACATCATTCTTAATCCATAAACCACCTTGAAGAGACATGTGGTCGCCATAATAAACAGGCATTATATTCCAAACCCCAGGCACAACTTTAGAAGAATCGTATCTGGTGCCAGGTGCATGACTTGGTGCAAGAGCAGAAATTGTATTAACAAGACCATCATTTTCCTGCCATTCTTTTGTTACTTCAATTCCTTCTATGTTTGCTCCTTCAAAAGCGCCCATTAACTCAGAACTTCTCTGAAATAAAGATTCCATTTTGTTTGTGTCCGGTTTATATGTTCCATCTTCCTGTTGAATTGTTGCACTGCAGGAGAATGAAAAATAATAAGCATTAGTCAATGTTTTGAGCCATTTATTTATAGCGTCGGCATTATTTATATGCATGTCAAAATCAGCATAATCATAATCTGCACGGCCATCTTTTTTAGGGGTGTTAGCTTTGGACATCATTTTCTGCCCGCCGGATTTTTTTTCTGGTTCAGGATCTGAAATATGATAAGCTGTTGTTCCGTTATGAGGAGCCGCTAAAGTTGTTACCGAATATATCCAGTCACCATGACCACCTGAGAAAAGAGGGGACAGTTCTTCTTTAGGCGTTGCATTAATTTCTGCCGGTGCTCCATTTTCCATTAAATGTGCAAGCAAACGTACAGTAACGCCTCCAAATGAATGACCAAGAATGTTTATTTTGTTTTCTGCATCCCATTTTTTTATTAAAGGATCTTTCGAAAAATCTCTTCCGTATCGGGGATGATTACATCTGGTTGAATGCTCCAGTCCATAATCTGTAACAGTACCGGTTAATTGGGCATAAAGTTCACATACTCTGTCCCACACACTTCCCTGAGGAGCTACCGATGCATCTGCTGCAGTAATTCCCTGATTGTTAAGGTATTTTATAAGAGAGCCGTTTCTCATTCCCCAATAAGGGAAAAAAGCATTTCTGGTATCATAATGACCCCAGCCAGAAAGTCCATGTACAAATACATAAGTATAAATTGTAGACCAGGTTTCTTTTGTAAGTTCAGTTTCGACCTTATTTGAGCTAGCGCAAGAAGTAAAAATAATAGATAAGGTGATTATCATTAAAAATTTATTACGCATAAAAATATTTTATATTAAAATTTCTGATTTTTCTTAACAAGAGCAATTGCATCGTTATAATATAAAGGTCGTCCCCAGATGTAACCTTGAACAAAATCACATCCATCTTCAATAAGACATTCCAATTGGGAATCTTTTTCAACACCTTCAGAAATTGATTCACAACCCATGATTTTACTCATAGCAATTACAGCCTGAACAAATTCTCTTTGTTTAGTATCAGTATCAATTTCATCAATTAAACTTTTATCAATCTTTAAAAGATTAATTGGCAATGATGAAAGATAATGAAGGGAAGTGTAGCCAGTTCCAAAATCGTCAAGAGCAATTTTTATGCCTAATTCACGAAGAGCTTTGATATTTTCAATGGTTGTTTCCATGGAATTTATCATACAATATTCAGTGATTTCTATTTCCAGATTTTTTGCAGGGAATCCAGTTCTACCTAAATAAGCCTTAATTTTATCAATAAAGGATTCTTCGCAAATGTTTTTAGCTGAAACGTTAACAGAAATAACAATGTCAGGAGATTCTGTAACAACATCTTTGAATTCACTCATTGCCTGTTGTAAAACATAATCATCAATTTGTAAAATCAGATTACTTTTTTCTGCAACTGGAATAAATTCTGTAGGTCCGACAGATTCTCCGTTAGCAGGACTCATTCTTATTAAAGTTTCAAAGCCTCTAAGTTTTTTCTCTTTAATGTTGTATTGTGGCTGATAAACAAGATAATAATAATGTTTATTAAAGCCTTCCTTAATCAGTCTTTCAACTTCGAGCTGGCGATTCATGTTTTTTGCCATGTTTATATCAAAAATATATGCATTTTTTGATTTATTAGACATAGCTTCATACATTGCAATGTCAGCATATTTAATTAAGGCTTCATAATCTCCTGTAGTTTCTGGATACGAAGAAACACCAGCGTAACAGGTCATATAACAGTCAATTCTATTATCATTTACAACAAGAACAGATTTTTCTCTAAGAAGTTCAAGCAATTCATTTGCAATTTTCTCAGCATCATTTTTATTGTTAATAATGATTACAAATTCTGCACCGGTTATTCTTGCAATAAGAGTGTCTTTTCCAAGATGAGAAGTAATTCTTTTTGAAATCTTACGTAACAATTCATCACCATAAGCATGACCGTATGTATCATTCATAAGCTTATAATTGTCCATGCTGATGTAAATAAGACTGAATTGTTTATTATTGTCTATAAGATTCTGAATTTTAATATAAAGTCCGCGACGATTTAAAACTCCGGTAATAATGTCAGTTATACTTTCTTTTACCCGGGATTTATAGTGAATTGTCAAAATGATTATGGTAATTAGGTAGAAGATTGAATTAAATAATCCAGGAAGCGAAGATTTTTGTCCTCTGATAAAAAGATCGTTACTTAGAAGGACAATAGAAATAAGCATCAGGATTATTGAAACAATAGAACCTTCTTTTCTGCAGGTATAAATAAGTACAAGACAAACAGCGTATTGGAATGCGCAGATTACCCCGTTAAACATTGTTACATTCTTAGAACTAAGAATAATGACTGATACCTGGAGTATAAAATATAGAATAATGAGAGAAATCAGTTTAAAAATCTTAAAAATTTTCTTTGTGTGTTTTTTATGCACTATTCAATACTCTCCGTATTTAAATCAAGCATTTTAATGTAATATTTGTCTGCAATCATTTCTAATGTAAAAGAAACTTTTTCAGGGAATCCTTTTTTATTTCTTTGAATAACCAGAAATTCAGCCCGCTGCCATTCAGTGTTTTTATCAATAAAATCACAGACTATTTTTTGTTTGTCAAAAAGTCTGTCTTCTAAAGTTGCAAAATTACAGAAGTTTACCATTCGTTTGCTGTTTTGTTCAGAAACAATTTCTTTTAATAAATCTTCCATTTGGGTTCTGGCATCAGAATCTCTGTTCATAAATCCTTTAGAAGCGTCAGTTCCTACTTCATAATCAACAGAAGTATTGTTCTTTAGGTCGATTATTCTTATGATATTAAAAATATTAGACAAATTTCTGATTTCTGAATAAACATTTTTTCTTGTAAGCATTGCATTTGCCTGAATTAACTGATTTACAATGCTAACTCCAGTTCCTACAAGACCAAAAGCAATAATATTTACAAGATCTACAGAAATTGTTGATGGGGTTTTATAAAATTGTGCAATTATTACAAAAGCAATGATTGCAATAATTCTATGAATAAACCCAAGTAGAATTGTGTTATAAGCAACAAATGGTAAAATTGCCAGACATACAGAAAAACTGGTAGCTGACTGATTATGAGCAGTGACAGTTCCAATGTAAATTGCCCAAAGTAAAATACCACTTGAGAAAATATAAGAAATAAGTTTTCCAATCCAGAGTTTATTTGGAGCGACTTTTTTTATAAGTATGATTAAAAGAGAACAGAATAAAAAGACTGTAAAATATGAAATTCTGTTTGATTCAATAATGTTCCAGATACATGAAACCAGAAATAAGATAAGGGAAAGAGAAGCAATAATAAGATTGTATGCAAATAAGTTCTTTAAGTTACGATTGTATATGTCATTGTAAACAATATCATATTCTTCTTTGGTAAGACCGTCGTAAAATAAAACAAGTTTAATTTTCTCAAAAAAATCCACTTATTAGAGAAACTCCTAAGGATTATACAACTCTCCTTTATCAGTATACCATAAGATTTGTTAAAATATAAGTTAATTTTCTCTAAAAATTGAATAAAATCATATTTATATTGATTCTGATTTTCATAAAATTCACAATAATTATAGTAGATATTTTTTGTAATACTCCTTGAAAAGTTCAAAAATCTTCATTAAAATATCAGTTAGACAAATTGTGTTAAAATGTCGATTTAAAAAATTATGATTTTTCCAAAAGAACATACTATTCCAAAAATGATAAAAGACTCTGTTTCTGCTTACGGTAATTTACCCGCACAGCAGGTTCGTATCAAAGATGGTGTATTCAGACAAATTTCATATAGAGAAATGTTTCAAAATTCCCTTGATTTTGGTGCTGCATTAATAAAACATGGTGTAGGCAGAAATCAACCGGTTGGACTTATAGCAGATAACTGTGAAGAATGGCTTAATGCCAGTGTAGGAATTATGTCTATTGGTGCATTTGATGTTCCAAGAGGATGTAATTCAACAGCTGACGATTTAATGAAAATTCTTTCAATCACAGAATGTAAAATCGTAGTTACTCAAAATGCTGCTCAGATAAATAAACTTGTAGAAATAAAAAAAGATTTGCCTCATCTGGAAAAAATTATCAGCATTCAGGATAATGCAAAACCAGAATTACTGGATTCCTTAAAAGCTTTGAATCTTGAGTATATATCTTTTAAAGATATTGTAATTGAAGGAAAACAGTGGCGTGTTGAAAATCCTGGCGTAGTAGAAAAAGAAGTTGATAAAGGTTCTGGCGATGAACTTGCAACAATCATTTTTACTTCAGGAACAACTGGAAATCCAAAAGGGGTAATGCTTACTCATTCAAATTTTCTTCTTCAGCTGGATGAATGTGAATATAGAATGTATTTGAATCCTGGAGAAAATTGTTTAAGCGTTCTTCCTGTATGGCATGTTTTTGAACGGGAAATGGAATACATTATTCTTGCTCAGGGTGCAGCAATCTGTTATTCAAAAACAATTGCATCAGTAATGCTTTCCGATATGAAAACATTGAATCCTGTAATGCTTCCAACTGTTCCACGAGTTTTTGAAGCTTTAAAAGAATCAATTATTAAAAACTTAAAGAAATCAAATCCTCTTATGAAAATATACCTTGATTTCTTCGTAAAACTGGCAATTGTTCACAAAAGAATGGAACGAAAAATGTTTGCTCAGAATCCATGTTTTACCAGTTACAAAAAACCATTGTGGTGGACTCTGTTTTTAATTCCATGGACATTAATTTGGCCTTTTTACGAATTAGGAAATTTACTGGTTTACAGAAATATAAAAGCCGCTTTTGGAAATAAATTTGTATCTGGTGTTACCGGTGGTGGAGCTTTTCCTCAGCAGCTGGATGAATTTTTCTGGGCAACAGGCGTTAGAGTTATTGAAGCTTACGGTTTAACTGAAACTTCACCAATGGTTGCCATGAGACCATTTGCATGCCCTGTTTTCAGAACAATTGGTAGTGCAATCAGACATGTTCAGGTTAGGGTTGTAGATCCTGCAGACGGTCATGTTTTAGATAGAGGACAAAAAGGACTCTTGCAGGTAAAAGGTCCAACTGTTATGCAGGGTTATTATAAACGTCCTGATTTAACAGCAAAAGCAATTAATCCGGAAGGCTGGTTTGATACAGGTGACCTTGCAATTATTACGATTCATGATGATATTCAGATTAAAGGTCGAATTAAAGATACAATCGTTTTAAGTAACGGAGAAAATCTTGAACCAGTTCCAATTGAAGCAAAACTTGCAGAATCAAAATTAATCAGTCGTGCAGTTGTTGTAGGACAGGATCAGCGTTATCTTGGAGCATTAATTCTTGTTGATATGGATGAATTAAATAACTTTATTGAAGATAATGGAATTATTTATGATTCATATGAAGATTTACTGGAATCAGAATTAATACAATCAATATATAAGACTGAAATCGACAAACTGATTAATTCAAAAACAGGATTCAAAATTTACGAACAGATTAATAAATTCTGCCTTTTGAATAAAACCTTTGAGGTTGGAGTGGAACTTTCTGCTAAACAGGAAGTAATGCGCTTTAAGGTTGCAGAACTTTATAAAGAACAGATTGAAAATTTATTTAAATAAATCTGTTTATATCAGCCCGAATAATTTGTAAAAATACCAAAATAAATGTAATAAATCTTTATATCTTGTGATAATATTCAAAATGAAAGCAATATTATCACGAGGTAATCATGAAAAAATCATTAAGAAATTTATTTTTATCATCAATGATTCTGACAACTGTTTTTGCTGCAGTTTCTTGTAACAAATCAGAAGGAACATCAGAATCGCAAAATTCTAACAAAAAAGTAGAATGGTCAGACAAAGTTCTGGAAAAAACTCCATTTAAAAAAGGTGTAAATTTTACACTTTGGTTTGAAGCATGGAATCCTGGAGTTCCAAATCTTAGACTGTATGATAAATCAGACTTTGAAAACGTAAAATCCTTAGGTTGTGATGTAATTCGTCTTCCAATTCACTTTGACATGTTTGTTGAAGATAAAGAAACTGGAAAAATTAAAGATATTATTTTTGAATATCTTGATAAAGCTTGTGACTGGGCAGAAGAACTGGGAATTTATTTGATTATTGATGATCATTCATTTAATGGACTAAGTAAATATCCAGTTTATACAGTTGTTGAAGAGCATCTTTTAAAAACATGGCCACAGATTGCAGAACATTTTAAGAATAGAAGTGATTATATTATTTACGAAATTTTAAATGAACCACAGATTGGACAGTCTGAATGGTATCTTACACAGTTAAAAGCATTAAAAGCAATTCGTCAGATTGATAGAGAACATACAGTTGTTGTAACAGGTGCAGATTGGGGTAGTATTGCCGCATTAACAACAATGGTTCCATATCAGGACAAAAACTTGATTTATACTTATCACTTCTACGATCCATATCGTTTTACACATCAGAGTGCATCTTGGGCAGATTTACCAACAGCTTGTCTTGAAAATATTCCATTCCCATATGATGCAGAAAGAATGCCAGCACTTCGCGGACAGGCTAAAAAACTGGAAAACGAAATGACAAATTCTTATCCAAGAAGCGGAACAGTAGAAGCATTACGTGAAACAATGAAAAAAGTAGCTGATTTTGGAGCTAAGAATAACGTTCCACTTTGGTGTGGAGAAATGGGTGTTCATAATGTAGCTGCACCAGAAGCAGACAGAAATTACTGGTATAAAGCAGTAAATGAAATACTTACAGAATTTAATATTCCATATTGTGTATGGGGATTAAACGGTTCATTCGGACTTTATAACAAAGGTTCTCAGGAAATTTTCCCAAATGATCTTAATGTAGAATTGGTAAAAGGTCTTGGAATGAATGTTCCAGAAATGAAAGAAATAACAGAAGGTGCCCGTTCAAAATATGTAATTTATGATGATTTTGGCGGTCGTGGAATTACATTCAACTCATGGATGTGTAAATCAACAAGTTATGATTACAGTGAAGACAAAGCAGAAGGAAGTTTATGTATTAAATGGTCTGATTCAGAACAGTATGGTGCAATTGCAGCAGATTTAACTCAGGTAGATTTTACACCAGTTGCCGATTTAGCAGATAAAAGCAACGCCGTATTCAGTTTCTCTGTTAAATTTACAGATCCTTCTCAAGGTTTCCAGATTAGATTTGTAGATAATGATGGAGGCAGCGAAACTTCAAGACCATGGCGTCTTTCTTACGATGTAAAAGCTTCAAATCAGCCATTAAACGAATGGAAAACTTATTCAGTTCCAGTAAATCAAATGATTGATACAGGAGCCTGGTCAAACAGATTTAATCAGTGGTATGAATCAGAAGGAAAGTTCAGCTGGAATTATGTAAATCAGTTAGAAATTGCCTGTGAATTTGGTAATTTTACCGGTGATGTATTTATTGATGACATCAAACTTGAATTAACTGGTAAATAAAATCATTGGTGAGATGCCGAAATAAATTCGGCATGACAAAAAAAACTTCATGTGAACGATAAAATTTGTCACCCTGAACGAAGAAACTGTCACCTTAAACAAAGAAACTGTCACACTGAACGAAGAAACTGTCACCCTGAACTTGTTTCAGGGTCTCACCAACAATGTTACCTCGATAAATCTCGGTTCCTGCAGATACATGTTGAACCTAAAGAAATCCTGACGGATTCCTTTTTAACGGTTCATCGATAAAAGCAACCCTGAACCTGATTCAGGATCTCACCGATCATTATTTAGTTGTCTAAAAATTTAAACAATATTATATTAATTACATGTCATTATTCTTAGTTCTAACTTTTTTGTTTTTCGTTGGTAGTGTAGCTGGTTGGGTTCTTGAACTTTTTTATAGAAGATTTTTTTCCAGAAATAATCCGGAAAGAAAGTGGATTAATCCAGGGTTTTTAACAGGTCCTTATTTACCGTTGTATGGATTTTCACTGGTAATTTTATTTTCCTTATCACATATAAATGTAAGTTTTATAAAACAACCGGTTTTGCAAAAAATAGTTTTATTTGCTGTAATGGCGCTGTTTATAACTCTATTTGAATATATTGCAGGATTAATTTTTATTAAAAAAATGAATATAGCCCTTTGGGATTACAGTAAATGCTGGGGAAATATCCAGGGAATTATTTGTCCTCAGTATACTTTTTACTGGTGGTTTTTAAGCGGAATTTATTATTTCTTAATTCATCCAAGAATTTTAAACTGGCTGTATTGGTTTACAAATCATATTTCATTCAGCTTTGTAGTAGGCTTTTTCTACGGAATTATTTGTATAGATTTCTGTTATTCATTGCAGATTATGACAAAAATCAGAAAGTATGCAAAAGAAAATCAAGTTGTTATTCGACTGGAAAATCTTAAGAATCATATTCATTCAGAAAGAATTCAACGAAAAGAGAAGAGCAGATTCTTGTTTATTTTACATAATGATAAGGAAATGGTAGAAGAAACACTGAAGCAGTATATAAAAAAGATAAAGGATTTTAATCATTTGATTTAAAATCAGTAATCTGATATTGTAAAGGAACATTCAAAATAGACAGTTCGAAGTCCTTCCTGTCGTTAAACAAAACCAGGTCAATTTTAATAGAAGGCCGGCGTATTGTATGCTGGCCACTTCTTTTTAAACCCTTTTTATTTACCGATTGGGCTCTCTGTCACAAGGAGTTCAAAATGAATGAATTATTACTTATTATCTCACTACTTATTTCCTTTGGAGGAGCAATCTTGTTCCTTAAATTATTTGGAAAAGGTGGATTGTTTGCATGGATTGGTATTACAGCTGTATTTGCCAATATCGAAGTCACAATTCTTGTAAATGCATTTGGAATGGAACAGACATTGGGAAATACATTGTTTGCTTCAAGTTTTCTTGCAACTGATATTCTCAGTGAAATTTACGGCAAGAAAGATGCCAATAAAGGTGTTTTAGCAGGAATCATTACAACAATTCTTTTCATTGTTCTTTCATTTATGTGGATTCATTACATTCCAGCAGAAGGGGACTGGGCAATGGATTCAGTAAAATCATTGTTCTCAAATACACCAAGAATGCTGCTTGCAAGTTTAATTGCATATGTTGTTTCAGAATTAGTTGATGTACAACTTTATCATTTATGGTGGAAATTAACAGAAAAGAAAACTGGAGACAGCAAAAAATTCCTCTGGTTCAGAAACAACTTTTCAACATTATTTTCACAGTTGATTAATATAGTGATTTTCAATTTTGGAGCATTCTGGGGAATCTACACATTGCCAGAATTATTTGCAATTACAGGAGCATGTTACGTAATTTACGTAGTAACAAGTTTACTTGATACACCATTTATCTATCTTGCAAGAAAAATTGTAAAAAAAGACTAAAAAAAATGTCACGGATGATAGGAATTTTCAGTATCATTCGTGACGTAAAATTATTCAGCAACTACATCATTATCAGGATGAATAAGGATTTTTCTTCTTGGAACGCTGTATACAAGAACAAATAAACAATACAGGAAAGTGCCAAGGAAGTTATAAAAAATTGCCATCCGTAATGATGGAACGTAGGCTACTGCAATTAAATAACCGGCACAACCAGAAATACAACTTGCCATAGCTTCAAGATTGTCGTAAGAAGATCTTTCTTCCGGTTTTCTAAAGAACCAGGAATAAGAACAGAGACAAATTTTGTCACATAATCCACCGATTGTGATAAAAAGCAATAAACCTAAAAGCCAGAACATAAACATATTCAACGATGCTTCAAAATAGATTATAACAGCGAAAAACGCAGCACAAAAATCCTTCAGCTTCATCATATGAATTACATTGCAGAAGACTGGCCATCGGAGGACGGTTATTGGTTATTTCATATTTTTGACGACAATCTTCTTGAACAGGAAGAAGCTGTCGCAAAATATGAATTTAAAAAGATGATAAAATATCTGTATCCGGTAGAAGAATAGGAATTATTCAATTAAGAATTGGAACTTACCAGTTGTTAGCATCGTCAAGTAAAGCTGCCCAGTTGTTCTTAGAAGATTCA
>JAKSTJ010000090.1 GCA_024402635.1 Treponema sp.
CTTCCTGAAGTTTTTTTATTTCTTCATCCTTTTCTTTGATTGTAAAAATCTGGAAGTTAATCTGTTCATCTTTTGAGGAAAGTAACTGTTCCTTTAAAACCAAAAGCTGCTGCATTGTCTCAAGTTTGAGTTTTGCAGCAGCCAGTTCAGCAAGAACTTCTTGTGTTGTCACTTCCCTTTTCATGTTTTAAATGTTAACAGATTTAAAAAAATTTAAAAAGTAGTTTTAGAAAATTTTTTTAAGATCAATTATTATTGATTGGGGTAATCATTTTTCCAGTTTCTGAATCATCTCTACCAGCTTCTGGCGGTGTGCAGGAAGTGTTACATCTCCGGAAGTTAATCCTTTATCTGTATACCATACCTGCTTGTCAAAATGTTTTGCAAGGTCCTCGCTCTTAAAATGTACGCCATACAAAGCAAAAATGGTGTTTCGCAAAAGACGAAGGTCAGCCTTGCTCATTTTTAGAAGTACTTCTTTTACATAGTCACCGTAGAAGTCTTCGGTGTAGCCGTTGATGGCTAAGGCGTAAAGATTTGTACTGTCCCAGGTGTTGCGAATGCGGAATACTTCGGTATAATTTTCTTCTGCGATATAGTAGTAGATATTTCCACCAAAACCTATGTACCAGCCTGAAGCAATATCATACTCTTTTTCTTGTAAGGATGTTTTCAAAATTTCAGAGTATTCATGAAGCATTATTGGAGGAACAAGCCACTTTCCATTTGGAGAAACTATTACAAACTGTGAATAATTACCATCTGAAACAAAATATGGCTGATATCCGTTCCCCTGTAAATCATACTGAACTGGATAGCCTAAATTCACATATAAATGACCATTACTTCGTCCTGTCCAATATGCAGTAACAGATTCTATGGTAGAATAGTATGTATTCCCCCAAATCAAAACTTCACACAAGTCAAATTTTTCTACCAGCTGTAATTTCTCTGCCCTGGCACGGCTCTGTGCATATTTTTCAGAATCATAAACCTTTAGATATTCTATAGCTTCAGTATTCTTATAAATGTTCCCATCAGTATCAATTGCACCAGGAATTCCATTTTCGTTTACAAAATAAACTATATAACCTGAATCTTTTTTTAGAGTGAAGCAGATGCCATTCTCCACTTTACAATATGCTATAACACCATCCTCATTATTTATCTCTACAGCCACCTTATTATAGCGAATATTAAATTGATTTAATTTTACTGAAAAATCAGGGGCTATTTTTGATATATTTTCCTTAGTTTCAATTAATTTAAATTGATTATTAATATCCAGTGTTTTTAATGCTCTACCAAAATTAGCTTGACTATATAAATAATTATTAACTTCATCAACAAACAGCTCTGTTGGACAAACCACATTCATCCTGCAATAAAATTTCAAATCATCAGTTATCCCTATTCTTTCAACAACTTGAGCATTCACTGAAAAAGTAATCATAAAACACAAGAATAAAATATAGATTTTTTTCACTTGTACTCCTTAATCACCAACCGTTTCAAACTATAAGTATCATTATATATCCTAACTTACATCAACGATGATTGATGGGGGTAATCATTTTTCCAGTTTCTGAATCATTTCAACAAGCTTCTGGCGGTGTGCAGGAAGAGTTACTTCTCCGGAAGTTAATCCTTTATCTGTATACCAGACCTGCCTGTCAAAATATGTATTCAAATCTTCGCTTTTAAAATGCACCCCCTGCAAGGCAAAGACTGTGTTTCTCAGAAGACGCAAATCTGCTTTATTCAAAGTTGGAAGAACGCTGTTTACATATTCCCCATATTCATCTTCGGTGTAACCGTTCACTGCCATTGCATAGAAGTTTGGATCGCCCCAGGTTCTTCGAATGCGGAAGACTTCGGTTTCCACATTGTCAGTTACATAAAAATATATATTTCCACCTAACCCAACAACAAGATTATATCTACGATTCCCAACTGGATGTTGAATAATTTTAGAAAAATCTACCATTGAGATATTCTCTTTTAGACCGTTATCATCGCAGATAATGATATTAGGCTTTGGAAAATTTTTTAGCTGATAGGAATATCCTGATAAATCATATTGAATTTCATATTGGGTTCCATAAGTATCTGTTCCCATAAATTTATTAAGATTTTTATATGTATCATAATAAGTACTACCCCAAACTAATACTTCACATTTCAAAAATTTTTCTTTAAGCCCAAACTGCTCTGCTTTTTTTAAGCTTTGATTATATTTTTGCAGATCATAGTTCTTTAATAATTCCAGAGTTGCAACATTATCATAAAACTTTCCATTTATATCCATTGCACCGGGGAATCCATTTTCTTGTACAAAAAAAACAATAACTGTTTCGTTTACATTAAGTATAAAACTAATTCCAGCTCCACTCTCATAGCGATAAATTTTTTCCCAAGAATTTTCTACTTTTTTCCTATCCTGGATCAGAACACGTTTAAATGGTGCATAGAATAAAGTTTCGTCTATCTGTAAAACTCCACCATATTGATTCTGGTAATGACTTACATTTGTTATATAGCTAAAATTTCCCAAATCAATTTCATACTGTTCACCTAAATATGCATGGACTAAAATAATTTTATTATCATTTTCATTTGCAACAATTACACCCAGGCTTTTTCCACCTTCAAACTCATCATCATTTACTATTGTATGAATATCTGCTGTCTGAAGTATTCTTTCAACATTTTGAGAAAATAAGAAAAAGGGAAATAAACAAAATAAACAAAATAAATGTGTTTTTTTCATTTTTATTTTTCCTTTAGCCTTCTTAATTGATAAGTTGCTACTTTGAATATTTTTCCAAGTTGATATTAGAAATTTCAAAAAATTGCCGGTCGTCAAACCTATCCTATCCACATCAATTATTATTGATTGGGTAACAACTGCTTAAACCGCAAAAACGGTTCTGCCAACGGCAGAATTGGCGCAAAAGTTGCGGTGGCGCAAAGCCACGAAAAGCAACTTTTGTGACAAAGTTTTTATCGGCTTTGAAGCTTTGTTATGTGTCTACCTGTATTTTTTAAGATAATTAATCATATCCTGTTCCTCTATAGAAAAATCTTTTTCTGACACAGAGGAAGATTTTGGTTTATACCATGAGAATCTTGAAAAAATTTTTGTCCACTTATCATCCTTAAATTTGTATCCATGAATGGCATAAATTGAATTAATCAAAAACTGAGCGTATGTGGCCGCAACTTTTGTTTTAGGCTGAAATTCAGTAAAAGCGGATTTATAAGTAAACACAACAATATCATCATAAAATTCTTTAGCTGACATTTTTGGTATAACCTCTTCTTCAATATCTTTTCTCCAACGATCTACTGTTCTATTTTCTGCCTTGTTATATAATACTTCCTTATATTCAGGAATTTTAATAAGCTCGTCCCAAAGAAGATTTACTATTACACTATAAGAATCAGTATTTTCTAAGGGTACACCACCACCTGCATAATGATAACTAGCAATCCATTCTTTTTTGGGTTCAATATTTTCTAAAACCCATGTCACCACAGATTCTTCTTTAGCTTTGTCATAAATTATAGATACTGGTTCATATGAAAAATAAACACTATGAAATGACATTTCATCAAGATGCCATATTCCATAAGGAATGTCATATAAGCTCCAATATTCAAAACTAGAATGAAATATTATAGTAGCCTTTTTTATTACATTAGCCCACGAACTTCCAGTTGAAAGTATATAATTCCAGCGTCTACTAGACCATCCAATACTTTCACTATGACTTGATGATTCATGATTATATTCGTCAATAACTTCAAGTACCTGATTTGGATTAAAAGAAAGTTCTGTTACAAACCAATAATCACATTTATCTTCATACTCATCTGGATTATTTCGTGCACTTGCAATTAGCTTTCTTTCTAGTGGATTTCCATTGCAAGTACTTTTAAAATTAAAATAACTTTCAATTTCGTTTCTTACTACATTATTATCTTCCAAAGGTTTATTCTCATCCGCAAACATACCCGTACGCTTTTTCCAATTTACAGGAAATCCGATTACAACTTTCTGAGGTTTATCTGTTAGATTTGTAAAATGAAATTTAACTTTTACATGATTTTCCCATATTTCAACAACTTCATCTGTCATTTCAATTGCTGAATTTTCTTGAATTTCAAAACCAGCGAATTTTGGAGCTATAAAACCAGCCGCATCATCTGCAAAACAATAAAAACTTATAAAAATAAAGAATAAAATATAAATTGATTTTTTCATTTTTTTCTCCAAAAGCGCCCCAGTGCGGGCGTCCACATAGCACATATTATGCGTATCCAGATAAAATTCTTATCCCGCTAAATTTCTGTCGATCTGAATAATCAACTATTCAATTATAGCATATTTATCAATCAAATTGTTCGTATTTCAGAGGTTCATAGGCACAGAAGAAATCAATCCCTTTAAGTAGCATTATGACTTCATCCAGTTTTATCTCCTTTGCCTGTTCAACAGTATCAGGCCAAGGCCATCTGCCCTTCTCCAAAGTTTTCTGTGCAATCCAGAATCCGTTAGTTTCCCACCAAATCAATTTCAAAAGTTTTCTCTGGCTGTTGCAGAACATGAATACCGCACCACTGAATGGATCCTGTTCCATCAGGTCATTTATTACATGAAGAAGCTCTTCTTTACTTGTCCTCATATCAGTAGTTCCAGGTCGTAGAAATATACGTGCATTGCTAAAATCAAACATCATATGCTTGCCGCCGTTTGTAAGATTTTGAACAGAGTTGTTTCTTCTGCCGTAATGGGAATATCAATTTCGATACCGCCAGCTCGGACAGTAATCAGTTCCTTGCGGTCAATTCCGACTGTAATTTGGTGTTTTGATGCATGGGGAATATCAAGTTCAACAAATTCTGAAGCCTGGAATATGTCATTGGATTCAGACTCAGAATGTTGAGACCTGTACATCTTTTCCTGAATCCATGATTTTAGTGCCTCCGGCTGG
>JAKSTJ010000091.1 GCA_024402635.1 Treponema sp.
AAACCAGTTCGGCATGACAAAGAAGTAATGTCATCCTGAACTTGATTCAGGATCCCACCAATAATTTTATAGGATGCAAAGGTGAGATGCCGAAACCAGTTCGGCATGACAAAGAAAACTATCTTAGCAATATTTTGTTTTTGTATTCTTTAGGAGAACACCCGGAAAACTTTTTAAAAACTCTCAGGAAATTAGAGTAGTCATTAAATCCGCAGTCCAGGGCAATCTGAGTAAGACTGGAATCAGTAATCAGCAATTCTTTTGCTTTAATTATTCGTTTGTAAAGAATGTATTCATATACCGATTTATTAGAATATTTTTTGAATTCATGGGATAAAGAGGATTGGGACATATTAAAAAGATTGCAAAGGATATTTATAGAAATGTCTTCAGTAAAATGCAGATTTATATAATGCAGGATTTTATACATTTCATTGCCGGCATTATTCAGAATAATTGTTTTTACATTTTCAGAACAGATTTTTCTGGCAATTTTAAGAACATTAAGGATTTGAGAAAAATCTTCCAGAATAGTTTCTTCATCATTTTTTTGATCTTTTCGTTGTTCAATATTTTTTAAAATTTGAATAATTGATAAGGCTTCATCATCAGAAAGCTGACAGGTAAATTTTTTGTTACTACAGGAATTTTCAAAAAAACTGCATAAATCAATTTTATTAAAGCCACATTTTTTTAAAGTTTCTGGAGTTATATATAAATAGCAGCGTTCATAATCAACTAAATCTCTATCACCACAAACAAGACCATGCATATGCAAAGGAGGAATTACAATCATTTGGGCAGGTTTAAGTTCAAAAACTGTATCATCAACACAATACTGTCTGCCGCCATTTATATGAACGTAAAATTCAAAATAGTCGTGGGCATGTAAACCTTGAGAATGTAAATTAGGAGATTTTTCATAATGAGCCAAATAATCCATAAAAATCATGATATTGCAGGATTTGCATAAAAACAAGCAAAAACTGCATGGATATATGTTAAAAGTGCAGATAGACTAAAATCATAATCAGAAAACCGATGGAGGTTCAAATGGCAGATTTTATTCTTTCCGCTTTTGCAGATGAAGCAAGTGGAAGCCTGGATGAACAGATTAAAATTTTGAAAGAAGAAAACATTCCTTTAATTGAAATGAGGGGAGTGGATGGAAAAAACTGTGCAGATTTAACTATAGAAGATGCTCAGAAAATTGCAGAAAGACTGGAAGCTAATAATATTGGTTTTTCAGCACTAGGTTCACCGTTTGGAAAAATTGGAATAACTGATGATTTTAAACCACATCTTGAAAAATTAAAAAATGCACTTAAAGTTTGCAAAATTTTAAAATGTACAAAAATCAGAATGTTCAGTTTCTATATGCCACAGAATGAAGATTATTCAAAATATAAGTATGAAGTTTTCAGCCGTATTGGAAAGATGCTGGATGCCGCAGAACAGGAAGGAATTCTTTTAGTTCACGAAAATGAAAAAGGAATTTATGGCGATACAGATGAACGCTGTATGGAACTTTACAATCATTTTGGAGGACGACTTGGAATTGCCTTTGATCCTGCAAATTATGTTCAGTGTAATGTAGATCCCAAAAAAGCTTATGAACTTCAGAAAGATACCATCACTTACTTCCACATGAAAGATGCTTTGTTTGCAGACGGAAGCGTAGTTTCTGTTGGAAATGGGGACGGTTCTGTACCAGCAATTCTGGAAGATGTTGCTAAAACTCGCAGTGACAAAGTAATTCTTACAATTGAACCACATCTGACAGTATTTAAAGGATTGGAAAATCTTCAGAGCGAAGAAGTGCAGCACAAAGAAAGTTACCCAGATTCAAAAACAGCTTTTCGTGCCGCAGTAAAGGCAGTTAGAAAATATATTTAAGTGTGGGATAAGGAGAAAATTATATGTTAAAACTTGGTGTAGTAGGGGTTGGCGGAATTGCCAGCATGCATGTAGATAATATTGTTACAGGAAAATGTCCTGATATTGAAATTGTTGCAATGGCAGACCGCAAAGAAAGTCGCAGAAAATGGGCCGCAGAAAAAGTTCCAACAGCAAAGATTTTTTCAGAAGGTGCAGATTTAATAAAAAGTGGACTTTGTGAAGCAGTTTTAATTGCAGTTCCACATTATCAGCATCCGGAAATGACAATTCTTGCATTGCAGAATGGACTTCACGTAATGTGCGAAAAACCAGCCGGAGTTTATACTTTACAGGTACGGGAAATGATTGCAGAAGCAAACAAACATCCAGAACTTACTTTTGCCATGATGTTTAATCAGCGTACAAATTGTGTTTACCGAAAAATCAAGGAAATGGTAGAAAATAAAACTATTGGTGAATTAAAACGTATCAACTGGATTATTACAGACTGGTACAGAACTCAGTTTTATTATGATTCTGGTGATTGGCGTGCAACTTGGGCTGGCGAAGGTGGCGGAGTTTTGTTAAATCAAGATCCACATCAGTTGGATTTGTTACAGTGGATGTTTGGACTTCCAGTAAAAATTCACGCTTTCTGTCACGAAGCAAAATATCACAATATTGAAGTTGAAGATGATGTTACCGCTTACATGGAATTTGCTAACGGTGCCACCGGGGTTTTTGTAACATCAACAGGAGACGCACCAGGTACAAATCGTCTTGAAGTAACAGGAACAAAAGGAAAAATTGTTTGTGATTATAATTCACTTAATTTCACAGAACTTGAAGTTGATGAAAGAGAGTGGTGTGTTACAGAAAAAAGCGGATATAAAATTCCAAATACAAAACAGATTCAGGTAGAAACTGACGGAGAAAATCCTCAGCACATTGGAGTTTTGAATGCCTTTGTAAAGCACATAAAAGAAGGAACTCCACTTGTAGCAGATGGACGAGAAGGAATTAACGGATTAATGATTTCTAACGCAATGTATCTTTCATCATGGACAAAAGAAACAGTTTCACTTCCAATTGATGAACAGAAATTCCTTGATTTGTTGAACGAAAAAAGAAAGACTTCTAAACATAAAGTTGTGGAAGAAACAACAATGAGTATTGACGGAAGTTTTGGTTCTACATCTCAATGGACTAGAAAAAATTAAAAAAAATAAAAAAAAATCGTACACTTGGTTGACAAAATATTAATCAAACATTATATTACTTGTCCTTTCTAAATTGGGTTCCATTGAAAGATGGAAGTTGTTCAAAATTTATTAAGAGGACAAATGGTAGAAACAAAAGATTTCTATTTTGGTGAAATTAAAAATATTTCACTTCTTACTCAAGATGAAGAACGAACTTTGGCCACTAGAGCCTTTAGTGGTGATGAAAAAGCAGTAAGCGAACTTGTAAAAGCCAACCTGAGATTTGTAGTACTCGCTGCCAAGAAATACAAAAAATCAAAACTAAACATGGAAGATATTATCGAAGAAGGTAATATCGGATTAATTAAAGCCGCCAGAAAATTTAATCCAGAAAAGGGCACCCGGTTCATAACATATGCCGCATGGTGGATTAGAGCAGAAATCGAAAAAGCAATCAGAGAGACTTCAACAGGAATAAGATTTCCTTCTAATAAGTATGAAGAAATGAAAGCCCCAAAATGGAATATTTTGAATCTTGATATTCCATTAAATCCAATAGATGAAAACAGCCTATGTCTGAAAGATACATTAGAGGATAAAGAAGCACTTTCTCCAGAAGAAAATTTTATTAAAAACGAAACAATTGAAAACGTTAGAAATGCACTGGCAAAACTTACTTCAAAAGAACGATATGTCATAGAAAGACGATTCGGATTTGATGGATGTAAAAATGCGTCACTTTCCCAAGTAGGATTAGAACTTGGTCATTGTAAAGAACGAATCAGACAGATACAAAAAGAAGCAATGACAAAGCTACGGACAATTTTATCGGAAGATTATGGAATAGATAGTCTGGCCGCATAAGAAAAAGAGGGAAAAATTAGATTAAGGAGAAAGTATGAACGGTGTAATTTCAGAAAAACAAATTGATGATTTCTTAAAGATGAAAACAGATAAATTAGATTCATCAAAAATTGAATGGACAACTTTACCAGATGTATCAGAATATCACAGCGTATTGAATCATATAGAATATATCTTAGGAAATCCCTGGCGTGTAATGCTATTGCAAGATCCAGACTATAAAGATTGGAAAGGAAGATGCTCTTGTAATGGAACCAGAATAATTCAATTGAATCTTTGTACTATATATCCTGCAAAAATTGGAAATACATTTGTAGATTTAGAAAGAGTCATCAGACACGAATTAATACACGCATATGTTTATGAATCAGGACTTGAAGATTATGGTGGAGAAACCCCAAATTGGTCAACAAATGAAATGACCGTAGACTGGTTTGCCTATCAGATGCCGAAAATTATGGATTCTGCTGCAAAACTTTCAAAAGTGTTTACACCGGTTTTTGAAAAGGTTTATGGTGATGAAGGAAAAGAAAAGAAAAAATAGGATAACTAGGGATAATGTACATTCTGACTACTTATACACTATAAGTAGCGTTATTTTACATTATTACACACTAGATATAGTGTATTTTAGCTAAAAACCAGCCAAAATTCGATAAAAATCACAGAAATTTTAACAAATTAACCAGGAATCAGAGCCAAAATTCGCAGAAATTTGAATAGGGCGACTTTTTAAATTTTTTCCTGGTCTTTCTTTTTTTGCATGTAAAGAAAAGTTAATTCAATATTATCAATTGTTTT
>JAKSTJ010000092.1 GCA_024402635.1 Treponema sp.
GGGAAGTCGAACTGGGTAAACCAATAGTCGTAAACTGTTTTTGCCATGTTTTCCAATTCGCTGTTTGTTTTATTGTTCAAGGCAATTTTTTTATCAATCTCAGAAAATAAGTTTCCAATTAATTTTTGAGTTGGTAAGTCTGGCAAATATACAGGAATTTCATCAATTACTGAATTTGATAATGTATACCTTTGACCACTTCCAGATGCATTAAATTCAAAATATTTTTTAGCGAAAGTTGAATTGAGAAAAGCATTTAAGTATTTTCCATCAATAACTTTTGTATCAGGTGTAAATAATGCACAATGATATCCAAGTAAGACATCATCAAAATTATCCGCAATATATGTTGGAATACCAATATCATCTCTTGTTTCACTATCTTTAGTAATTGCAACTTGTCCTTTTTTTATTTTGCAACAAGCAATTTCCTTATCATTTGCAGTTGCTGCCATGAAATCACTATAATTATCTTTGGTAATAGCCCAATTATGATAAACATTTACAAAATTACACAATTTAATTGGAGTTTCATTTTCTTTTGTTTTTTTATCAACACCACTGATTTCAATATATGCTATATCTTTAAGTTTATATTTAATTAATTTCATTTATGAATTATCCCTATATTTTAAAAATCATTCTCAATTTGTTCTAAAGAAATAATTTTTGTACAAAGCTCGGGTGTTTTTATCCCAATCTCTTTGAGAAAAACTAACATTTCATGTATCTCACTTTTTTTTTCAAGGATTATGTAAGAGATATCTCCTTCTTCGAAAGTCAAAGAGTATTTTTTTGCTCTATTATTATAGAAATCTTTATCTTCTTCATACTTTTCTTTTTGTAATAATAAATCTAATTCACCATCAATAAGGTCATTTTTTGAGGGAACATATCGCCATTCTCTCTCATTATAGAATTTATAATTTGGAGGAATTTTCCCTACTTGAGTATTTTTATTCTGATAATTCTTTATATATCCCAATAACCCTTCTAACTCTTGTAATAGTTGCTTTGACTTAAAATGTGTGAAATCTTCTTCTGTATTATTGCATATTGTAGAACTTAAATATTCAATCGCGTTGAAAATACGAGTTACTTTTGATTTAGAATCAAAATACAATACAGGATTTAAGCCTTTTTTCAATGCCCATTCCTTAGATAAACCAATACCATAACATCCATATTCTTTTGTTAAGGAAGATACCTCTGTAAATGGAATATCACAAAAACTAACCATTGGAACTGCAATTGGAAAATATGCAGTTTCAATAGAATTTTCTTCTCGTATATAATCAGTACAGTATCCTAAAAGAAATTTCCTATCACGAATTATTCCCTTTAATGCATCCAATGTTCTTGTATAATGAATTACAGAATTACTACTTAATGACATTTTAATATCCTTTTAATATTCTTAAATCAAAATCTCCGCAAAATATTCATTCTCAATTAACCTAGTCATATTCACTACCTGTGGCAGGGTAAAGGTGACTTTCTGCTGCTGCAATTCTGGTATTACAAAGGCTTTTAGCTGACCGTCAAAGTAAGCTTCGTTGTTTATAACATTTGAATTGGTCAAAAGCAGATTGTCGGTTTTGTATTTTATGTTCAACAGAATCTGCTGAAGCAATGTGTCGCTTGGAATAAGTGGCGGCGGTGTTTCTTTCATTCGCTTGTGGATTCGCATAAACTTGGCATCTCCGTTGTACTTATTGCAAAGGGTCTGGTCTTTCTGATTTTTCTGGTCGATTTTCTTTTTGAGTTCTTCCAGTTCTTTGATTGACTGCTGCATGTCATCGGCAGTAAGTTCTTCAATATTTTTTTTTGCCATGACCCGTTTAAGTTCCTCGAATAATGAAATGTATTCAGGATCTTTTGGGTCCAGGTTTCTGGTAAAGGCCTTTCTTGTTTTTTCTGCAGTTTCCTGCCATTTGTCGGCAATTGTAAGTTCTTCTTCGCCAATTTTTGTGAATGAGAATTTAATTTCATCCAATGCGGTATTCAACAGGGCCTGTGAATCTGCTGAATCTACAAGGCTTGAACTGAAGTTCTTATTGAATATTGTGCGTTCAACTTCGCTTGCCAGAGATTTTACTGTGTTGATATCAATCTTCTGTGTGATTTCATCAAAACCCTGCAGGCGGGCAACATTATAGAGGACTTTATAATCTTCCAAAGCCTGTCGGATTTTTGTAAGTTCTGGCTTATCTAAAACTCCAATGCTCTGAGAAAAGGCTTCTATATCGCTTGTATCGTAATCAAAAAGAATGTCTTTGATTTCTATAAGACGATTTTCAATCTCTTCTGCATCATAGAAAAGCTGGCTGTAGTTTTCAAACTCATCGCCAAGTTCTTCTTTAAGTTCGTTGTAGTATTCCTGATTTGCCTTATCAAACTCTTTACGGATATCTGCAAAATCTACAATGTAACCGTAATGGAATGATTTATAAGGTCTGTTTACACGGGTAAGTGTCTGAAGTAAACTATGGTCTTTTACTACACGGCCAAGATACATTTTCTTTAAGCGTGGAGCATCAAAACCTGTAAGGAGCATATTGTAGACTACAAGGAAGTCAATCTTTCCAGCCTTAAAATCATCTCGTTCCTGTTCTCGGGTTTCTTTATCATCAACATCGTGAAGGATGAGTGCTTTTGTGATTGTCTTATAATTCTGCAGTTCTTCATAAATTGCCTTTGCCTGTTCGCTGGAATCTGCAACAATCATGGCTCCGATTGTGTCATCGCCTAAAGCAATTTTTGATTTTAAGAAATCTCCCACAATATATTCTGTAAGTGGAGCAACATATTTTGGATGAGCAAAAAGGTCTTTTTTCTGAATGCTGCCTTTTATGGTTTCAAGTTCATCAAGTACGGAACGGAGTTTTGTTTTATAAGAAGTTTCAATTGCTTCACGAATAAGGCGGACTGTGTAGCCGTCTTTGATGGAATTGTTATACCAGTATTTGTGGATGTAACCGCCGAAAATGTCTTTTGAATTAAAGTGAACAGTCTTCTTTGAAGCTGTTGCATCTGTTGTTTTTGCATTAAGAAGCGGTGTTCCTGTAAGAGCAATCAAAACGGCGTTCTTATCGGAATTGAAAAGATTAGCTAAGAATGAACCTGTTGGATTGTAGCTTCGGTGAGCTTCGTCCATAAAGTAAACTCTCTGAACATCAATATCATAATCGTTTGCCGTTGCAACAGATTCTTCGCTGAACTTCTGGATGTTTACTACTGTGATTGTGTCTTCACCTTTTTTTGCAGTGGAAATTTTTGAAATGTTTTTCTTGAAAGCTTCTTTTGAATCAACAAGATCCACCTGAAGCCCACGGGCAATGAATTCATTCTTTGCCTGGGTCATAAGGTCGAGTCGGTCTACGATGAAGAAGAAACGAACTGGCTTGTGGAGGTTTGCATAATAATCTTTCAGAAACTTAGTCACAAAATAAGCAAGGGCTGTTTTTCCAGAACCTTGTGTGTGCCATATGATTCCTTTTGTCTGAGGAATCTGATTTACACGGTCATGTTCAATTCGTTTATGAATTGCTTTTGTTGCAAACATCTGAGGGTAACGCATAATGTGTTTTTCAAGATGTTTGATTCCGTTTTTATCTGTTCGTTCTACATAGGCTAAGCCATATTGAAGAAGGAACAGAAGTCTTTCACGATTACAAAGTGAAGTTAAGATTCTGTTTGTTGGAGTGAAAGGTTCACGGTCTTTAAGATAATATCCTTGTGTCTTAATTTCAGGATGATTGTTGTCTTTAAGTATTAAATCTTCTGTTGGACCAAAGTCCGTACTAAGAGCTGCAAAAGCAGGAGATGGCTCATGTTTAAAATCTTCATCTTCTTCACGGAAGTGATTGAAGAATGGTTTTGAATAACTGGTAGTTGCATAGAATGCACCGAAGAGATTATCTAAATCATCGTCGTCATATTCCATGTTATTTGAGAAAATCATCAGCTGAGTAATGTTGATAAATTTTCGGAATGTCTTGTTTTGCTGGCGTTTAATCATACGATTATACTCAGCAATCATACCTTCTTTATTGTTTGGCTTTTTTACTTCAATAAAAACAAGAGGAATACCATTTATCAAAAGGGTAATATCAGGGCGGAAGTTATCTTCACAATCATGCTTTTGATAAGTAAGTTCTGTAACAACATTAAAAGTATTGTTGTCGGGATTCTCAAAATCAATGAGTTTGATTTTATTTGGATAACCGTCAACTTCAATTCCATTTATGAGGAAGTTGTAAAACTTGCGACCAAGGTCTTCATTATCCAGGGAATCAGAAAGTTTGTTTACAACTGCTTGAGTGCCAAGTGATTGAGAAAGGAACTCTAGAAGAAGTTCAGCAGATTCTTCATCATAATCCGTATTATTTATGTGAGAAATGGAATCCTTGAAAATATCTAAGAAGATATTTGTATTCTGGTCTATAAGTTTTCCTTCTTTGAGATAATCTTTTAATGAAATGTAGTTATAGCCTAGACGTGTACAATGAAATAAGGCTGGTAACTTAACGCGAGTATCTTCGCTTGGTGATTTAACCATAATAATTATTATAGCATAAAAACACGATGAGTCTAAAATAAATGTGCAATAATTAAAAATGCATACAATTTATTGGACCCGCTTGGGTCCATTTTTTTTATTTTACAACTCTAGTTATTATTCCACCGCCAATTATTACACCGTCTTTGTAG
>JAKSTJ010000093.1 GCA_024402635.1 Treponema sp.
AGCAAAGCGTTAAGAAAATTGCACTGCAATTTTTAGCTTTACCAACTCCGACCCCTTTCCGTTTCCTGCACGGCGTAGGGCTGCGTGCTCTAAGAACCTCGTAAGGAAGGATTGGGGATAACACCTCGCTAGCGCTGGTGTATTTTTGGGGTGGGAATGAAAGAATCTCTATTTAATCTGAAGTTAATGTTGTATTATTAAATGGTATGAAATCATCTATAAATATTCGTGTTGCAAAGCCTTCGGATGGGAAGGAATTATTGGAAATTTATGGGCCTTATGTTGAAAAAACGGCTATTACTTTTGAATATTCGGTTCCTTCGGTGGAAGAATTTGAAGAAAGAATTTCAAATACTTTAAAAAAATATCCTTATTTTGTGGCGGAATGTAATAATCAAATTGTTGGTTATGCTTATGCTGGGGCTTTTAAGGCTCGGGCTGCTTATGGGTGGGATGTAGAAACTACAGTGTATGTTCGGAAAGATTTTCATGGGAATGGATGTGGAAAGTTGTTGTATGAAAAACTTGAAGAAGCTTTAAAGAAAATGAACATTACTAATATGAATGCCTGCATTACTTATAAAGAAATTGAAGATGAATATTTAACTCATGGTAGTCCTAAATTTCATTCAAAAATGGGATTTTCGCTGGTGGGAAAATTTAATCAATGTGGTTATAAGTTTAATCGCTGGTATGATATGATCTGGATGGAAAAAATGATTGGTGAGCATAGAGAAAATATGCCGGATGTTATTCCATTTTCTGAGGTTATGTAAATGGAACTGAGTTATATTCATTTTTTAATTGTATGTCCTTTAGTTTTTATTGCTGGTTTTGTTGATGCAATTGCTGGCGGTGGTGGATTGATTTCTTTGCCGGCTTATATGTTTGCAGGAATTCCGGTTCATCAGGCAATTGGAACTAATAAGTTAAGTTCTGCTATGGGAACTACTGTTGCAACTGTAAAATATGGATTAAACGGTTTTATTAACTGGAAGCTTGCTCCGTTTTGTGCTTTGTTTGCATTGGCAGGTTCTTCAATTGGTGCTCAGATTTCTCTTTTAATTTCTGATTTTATTTTTAAAATCCTCATGCTTTTTATTCTTCCATTTGTTGCCTTTTATGTTCTTCGGGGTAAAGGATGGATTACTGAAAAAGAAAATTTTTCATTTAAGAAAACTTTGATTTTGTCAGTTTTAATTGCATTTTTTGTTGGAATTTATGATGGTTTTTATGGACCTGGTACAGGAACTTTTCTGCTTCTTTTGTTAACAACATTTGCTCACATGTCTCTTAAAGATGCTAATGGAACAACAAAGGTTATAAATCTAACTACAAATGTAACAAGTCTGGTTATTTTCTTTATAAATGGAACTGTAATTATTTCTCTCGGATTAATTGCCGGCGCTTTTGGAATGGCAGGAAATTTATTGGGTGCACGTTTTTTCTCAAAAGGCGGGGCAAAAATTACAAAACCAATAATGATTACTGTTATTCTTCTTTTTATGATTAAGATAATTGTAGAATTAATTCAGAATTTTAATTAATTTAAGAAAAAATTTTTTACTGTCTCATTATTTGATACATGTATACTTGTAAAATATACAGTTAAATACTAGTATTAATTATTGTAAAAGGTGGTAAAAAATGATAACGGGTTTTCCAAGTCCGGCACAAGGATACGAAGACGGAAAAATTGATCTCAATAAAATTCTCATTGATCGGCCATCGGCAACAGTTTTTATGCGGGTTGCTTCATCAAGATATATGAGGATGGGAATTTATGATGGAGATTTACTTGTTATAGACAGAGCAAAAGCAATCAATCCTAATAGTCTGGTTGTTTATGAATCTGACGGGAAATTTGTTTTGGGTCGGGTTTTTAATATTCATAATGAAGTAATAATCACCGGAACAATTGTTTACGTTATTCATAAGGTAAAAATCCAATGATTCTTCATGCTGATGGAAATAGTTTTTATGCTTCCTGTGAGCAGATTTATCGGCCGGATTTAAGAGGAAAGCCGGTTGCTGTTTTGTCGAATAATGACGGAGTTATAATTGCCCTGAATGCTGAAGCAAAAAAATGTGGAATTAAAAGAGGTGATCCTTATTTTAAAGTAGCAGATTTATGCAAGGCAAGAAAAGTTGAAATTTTCTCCAGTAATTACACTCTTTATGCTGATATTTCCAGCAGAATAACTTCAATTTATCTGGAATATGCACCTGACATTGAAGAATATTCAATAGACGAATCTTTTTTATTTTTTGATGATTGTAATTGGACAAAATCGGAATATGAACAGATTGGTTTTGAATTAAAAAATCGGATTTATAAAGAAGTTGGAATGCCTATTTGTGTAGGAATTGCTCCAACTAAAACTCTGGCAAAACTTTATAATAAACGGGCAAAGGAACACAACGGAGTTTTTGTTTATGATGAAGAGAAAGTTGATCTGCTTTTAGAAAAAACTGATTGTGGTGATATATGGGGAATTGGTTATGCAAGAGCAAAAACACTTTTTAATCATGGAATTAAAAATGCTTTAATGCTTAAAAACATGGCTTTATGTGATGCTAAACGACTTTTGACAATTCAGGGTTTTTATACAGTTCGTGAGTTAAATGGTGTATCTTCAATAGATAAAGTGGAACGGGAAAGAAAAGATGTTGTAACTTCCAGTCGTCAGTTTTCTATTAGAGTATATGATTTAAAAACTTTGGAATGTGCTTTGACTGAATATACTGAATTGGCTGTTGAAAAATTGAGAAAACAAAATTGTGAATGTGGTGGAGTTTATATTCATCTTTCAACCTGCAATTATTATCTTGAAGATTCAAGCCAGCAGTATTCAAATGGAGGATTTGTAAAATTTTTTAGAATGACCAGTTATACTCCAGACATTGTAAAAGCAGCTCTAACAATTTTGCCTGCCATTTTTCGGGAAGGATATGGTTATAAAACTATAATGATTACTCTTTTTGAAATTGCTCCAGCAACAGGGCAAGGCTTGTTGTGGGTAGATCCATTGGAGGATATAAAAAAAAGAAATTTTATGAAAGGTCTTGATGAAATTACCAGTGAATACGGCAGAAATGCGATTTCTCTTGCAAAAGGAATGATTAAATCCGGATGGCAAATGAAACGAGATTATCTAAGTCCCTGCTGGACTACAAGAATTTCTGATGTTCCTGAAATCCGTTAAAATTATAAAACTCCAATTACAATTCCAATAATTACAATTGCGGCACAGAAAAATCTATAACCTGTATTTTTTTCTTTGAAAATAAATTTTCCGCCAATGATTGTTACAAGGCATCCGCTTTGTTTAATTAAAGTCATAACTGTAATTCGACTTTCTGGCATTCCATTTGCAATAAACAATGCTTTGTCACCGATTACAAACATAATTGCAAGGAGCCAGACCCAGATATTTTTGAAAGTTGAAAGAGAAATTTTTGTTCTTGTAATAAGAACGTAAATTAAATAATAACCAATTAAAAAAAGCATATACCAGAACTGCAGTTGGGAACTGGTAATATCTTTCATTAGTACTTTATCAAAAAATCCGGAAACCGCATTTAAAAAGCAGGAGATAAAAGCAAGGATTACATAAAAGGTTGTGGAATGAGTCTTTTCTTCTAAAATAATTTGATTATTCTGGACAACAGGACTCTCTTCAATATGAAATAATTTTTTCAGGAATTTAGGTTTGAATTTCAAAAGGAGTAATCCGACACAAACTGTAATTAAACCAATAATCTGATACAGGTTTAAAATTTCGTGAAGGAAAATTACACCAAAAGAAGTAGCAAAAATCATTCTGGAAAGATCAAGAATTCCGTAAAGACTGACAGGAAGTTTTTTTAATGAACGGAAACTGCAGATCCAGGCCAGGAAAATACAAAAAGATTTAAGTGCAATAAAAATAAAAAACTTTGGTTCAAGGCCACCGGCATTTGGAGCCTGGGGAATAACAAACAAAAAGGATATGAAAGTATAAACAACAAGAACTTCCATAACAGAGTTTTTGTTCATAGCAAGTTTTTTAGCAATTTCCCGGGAACCTTTTAAAAGACCGTATACTAAAACCAAAAGCATCCAAATCATAAATGGTATTATATGAATTTTTTTGTAGTAATAAAAGCATTTATTATTGACTTTTTTTTCAATGTCTTTTAGTATGACAAAACATTGCGGGTGTAGCGAAGCTGGTTATCGCGCTGGCCTGTCACGCCGGAGATCACGGGTTCGAGCCCCGTCACTCGCGAAGAAAAAGACTTACTTGAAAAAGTAAGTCTTTTTTTTTAACTGAGAAATTGTATGCGAGTGACAAATTATCTTTAGCTTCGATAAATCTCAGCTTACGCGGTTTAAAGGAAAATCCTAAATCAATGCAGTGCATTGATTTTTAACGGATTTGCGATAAGAGCGGGTTCGAGCCCCGTCACTCGCGAAGAAAAAGACTTACTTGAAAAAGTAAGTTTTTTTTTTAACTGAGAAATTGTATGCGAGTGACAAATTATCTTTAGCTTCGATA
>JAKSTJ010000094.1 GCA_024402635.1 Treponema sp.
TTGAAGAACGGAGGATAGTAGAGAATCCGAACATTTCTGAAAGTGGAACTTCAGCATTTACTGTAGATGTTCCGTTTTCATCTGTTGTATCAACAATTACACCACGGCGCTGGTTGATAAGACCGAACAAGTTACCCTGGAATTCTGTAGGAGCAGCAAGCTGTACCTTCATGATTGGTTCAAGGATAGCTGGTTTAGCTTTCATATAACCTTCACGGAAAGCACCAATAGCTGCTGTCTGGAAAGCGTTATCGTTAGAGTCTACAGGGTGTGACTGACCATCATTGATTGTGATTTTAACACCAACAATCTGAGCACCAATCAAAGAACCTTCTTTCATAGCTCTCTGGAAACCTTTATCACAAGAAGGGATGAATTCGTTAGGAATTGCACCACCTTTAATTGCGTCTACGAATTCGTAGTCTTTTTCTGTGATTGGTTCCATGAAACCTGCTACACGACCGTACTGTCCAGAACCACCAGACTGTTTTTTATGTGTGTAGTTGAATTCACCAGTACCAGAAATTGATTCACGGTATGCAACCTGTGGCTGACCTGTAATAACTTCACAGTTGTATTCACGTTTCATACGTTCAACGTATACGTCGAGGTGTAATTCACCCATACCCTTAATGATTGTTTCATTAGATTCTGGATCAACGTGTACACGGAATGTTGGGTCTTCTTTTGTAAAGCGGTTAAGAGCTTTAGACATCTGCATTTCAGCCTGTTTGTCTTTTGGCTGAATTGAGTATGAAATTACAGGTTCTGGAACGAACATAGAAGCCATAGAGTAGTTTACTCCACCGTCTACGAATGTATCACCAGAAGCACAGTCTACACCAAAGAGTGCTACGATATCACCTGCGCATCCTTCTGTAATATCTTCCATTGCAGCTGAGTTCATACGAACAAGACGTCCAACCTTGAAACGTTTCTTTGTACGTGTGTTTGTGAGTTCTTCACCTTTCTTAATTTTACCCTGATATACACGAGTATATGTTAACTGACCGTATTTACCATCATCAAGTTTGAAACCAAGTGCAACACAAGGTTTGTTATCAACTGATTCAAGTTCAATTTCAGCTTCGTTGTTATCCAAGTCAAGAGCAACGTTTTTAACATCGTTTGGAGCTGGGAGGTAACGCATAACTGCATCCAACAATGGCTGGATACCTTTATTAACGTGAGCAGAACCAAGGTATACACCAACGAACTGTTCAGCGATTGTACCTTTACGGATTGCTGCGATGATTTCTTCTTCAGATGGTTCTTCTTCCATAAGAAGTTTTTCCATTAAAGCGTCATCAAAGTTTGCAGCTTCTTCAATCATTTCCTGACGATATTTTTTTGCATCGTCGAGGATATGTGCAGGAATTTCTGCGTAACGGAGATCTTCACCATTTGGACCATCGAAGTAGATAGCTTTCATAGAAACTAAGTCTACAACACCTTCGAGTTTGTCTTCGAGACCAATAGGAAGTTCCATCATATGTGCGTTAAGACCGAGCTTTTCACGGAGCTGTCCACAAACACGAATTGGATTTGCACCCTGACGGTCACATTTGTTAACAAAAGCAACACGAGGTACATGATAACGTTTAAGCTGACGGTCAACTGTAATAGACTGTGACTGAACACCAGCAACGGCACAAAGAATCATAATAGCACCGTCAAGAACGCGAAGAGAACGTTCAACTTCAACTGTGAAGTCTACGTGTCCCGGTGTGTCGATAAGGTTGATAGTGTAGTCTTTCCACTGAACCTGTGTTGCTGCAGACTGGATAGTGATACCACGTTCACGTTCCAATTCCATGTTGTCCATAACAGCACCAACACCATCTTTACCACGAACTTCGTGAATTGCATGAATCTTGTTACAGTAGAACAAGATACGTTCTGAAGTAGTAGTTTTACCTGAGTCAATGTGGGCACTGATACCGATATTTCTTACTTTTGAAATATCCCAAGCCATATTATTACCTCTTTTTAAAAAAAATTTTCCAAAATATAATTATTGTCCTTCCATTTTAATGAAATAATGAGAGAGTTTCAACTATGTAAATAGTTAATTATTATAATTAGAACTTTAAGCTTACATTAAATCCTAATGGAGTTACTGTTACAGGTAGATTTGCTCTGGCTGAAAGGGTATGGAGCCATGGAACAAGAAATCCAGTCGCAGTACCTATTAAAGCACCTGTAATTACATCTGTTGTAAAATGACATCCTCCATAGATTCGTAATGCTCCATCAATTGTTGCAAGAGCATAAGAACCTCCAATCAGCGCCCATTTCCATGAAGCATCAGGATAATATGTGTTTACCATGTAAGTGGAAAAAGCGGCAGTTGCAAATGCATAGGCTGTATGACCTGAAGGAAAAGAAAGATACCAGTCACCACTTTCAATATCTTTTTGAGGTGGATTATCAAAATACATGTATGGACGGGCTCTGTTAAAAGAAAGTTTACACAGTTCTTTTATACCTCTTGTTAAAACATAGGTTTCACCATACATAACACCAATTGTAATCCAGTCTTCTTTAGGAACTGTAAAAAATATTCCGGGAATCAAGGCAATTCCAATAGAAAGAATATCTGCCGTTAAATCCAGTGGTTTATTAAAAGGAAAAAGCAGGGATTTATCCAGAGAATTTAATTCAGCAGGATTTAAAGGATTTCCATCATAGTGAATATCAGTTGAATTAAAAAAGTTTTCATATATTAATGTTGGAAAATATAAACCTGCACAGGTTGTAATTATTGGAATATCAACTGCATAAGAAAGTTCAAAAGGATCTCCTCGTCCATACCATTTGAATTCTGATTCCTGATCTTTAAGATTAAGAACATTAATTTCGGTATTATTCTGCGAGAAAAGATTGAAAGTTAATAAAATCAGAAATAAACAAAATATAAGTTTTTTCATAGTCTAGCAAAGATTTCCAAGTTTATTCTTTATACAGTCAAAGGTTTCTGGACTGATATCATGTTCAATTTTACATGCATCTGCCGCTGCTATTTCAGCAGGAACTCCAATTGATTCAAGTAATTTTGAAATTACTGTATGGCGTTCGTAAATAGTTTCTGCAATTTTCAGTCCTTTTTCAGTTAATGAAATAAGTCCTTCTTCAGAAATTACTAAATATTTTTCTTTTTCCAGGTTATGAATTGTAACGCTGACAGAGGGTCTGCTGAAATTCATCGCTTTTGCAATGTCTATTGATCGTACGGAACCTTTTTTTGATAAGACAAGAATTGTTTCCATGTACATTTCTGCTGATTCTCTGATAATCATCTTGTGCTCCTGTTTTTTTTTATTTTACTCCCAAGGAAACTTTGTTACCTGTTCATAATCACTTTTTAAGCCTTTTTTATAAAATTTTTCAACTTTAGTAACTTTATAGCTGATTTCAATTCTATTATTGCTAAGGGAAGTAATTTCTTCTGACATATAATATCTGATAATATATGACTGGAAAGTATCTTTATTTTCTTTTTTTTCGTAAAAAGTGTTGAATTTATCACCCTTTGAAATGCGGAAAATAAAAGAATCTACTTGTACATCATATGTTGCTTTATCATCATTTTCCAGAATTTTGTAAATAATATTATTTTTGCTTGTACTGCTCTGATAGTCTGCAACTTTTGAACGGATTGGATAGTCTAATTGATCTCCTGTTCTATAAGATTTTGAAAATGATTCTCCATCTTCTAAAGCAGAAACTGTGAATGTTGAGAAAAGAATTAATGCTGATGTAATTAATAATGTTTTAATTTTCATTTTAGTCTCCTTAGAAAAATGTTTTCCTGTTCAATAAACAACAAACTTAAAGAATAGTTAAAGCATATACAATTAATTAATTTTTTGAAACACCGGAAATGAAATTAAACAAAAAAAATTCTATTTATTGGACATGTTCGCTCTCGCGAAGGAATTGTAAATCCTCAGTTGTTGAAACAACTTGCGGTTTCCAATTTATAGGAAGTCTTCTTTCTGAGCTATGATGGACGAAAACCTACCGAACGACGGCAAAGCCGGCAAAATGCTCTTGAGCATTTTGAGAGAGGTTCGGAAATCATTGATGATTTCCGTCGAACAGCCGGCTGTCGATGGTTCCTCAAACAGAAAAAAGATAATCACAAAAAAAAAGACTCCGGAATATCCGAAGGTTTAAATTAAACGGCTGAAATATTGCCGCTTAATTTAACTCGAGTTTTTATAAAAACTCTATTTATTGGACATGTTCGCTCTCGCGAACTAATTGTAAATCCTCAGTTGTTGAAACAACTTGCGGTTTCCAATTTATAGGAAAGTCTTCTTTCTGAGCTATGATGGACGAAAACCTACCGAACGACGGCAAAGCCG
>JAKSTJ010000095.1 GCA_024402635.1 Treponema sp.
CACAGTTTTCAAAGCTGACAGGCAGTCAAGCTGCCTGCGGTTTAAAACAATGTTAGAATGACACGCCGCTAGCGTGTTTTATAAGGAGTTAAAAATGGAATTATTAATAAAACAATTAGAAGCAATAAATCAAACCTTAAAACTTGGGTTACAAGATTCAAAGTTAGACATATTAATACCTATAATTACAACTGTATTCTCTGTCTTTGTCGGCGCTTTCTTAGGATACTTTTTTTCAAATAAAAGTGAAAAAAAACGTTTACGTATAGAAAATCATAGAAAATTTTTGGAAGATTTCAATAATTATTATATACAAATTCATGAACTATATCAGGAAATATATAGTTATGATCAACTTGTATGCCATTTAGGATTTCCTCAATACTTATATGATTTCAATTTAAAACATATTGCAAACATGCAAAATGTTCTAAATGCAGAGCAAGAATATCAGAATTTTATAAAAAATACTGTAAAAGGGTCAGTTCCTTTAAAAGAACAATATTGGGAAAAAATCCATAATACTTGTATAAAGCTTCAGGATTTCAATCTGATTATTTCATTAGCCGGTTCAATGAATCAAAACGCACATATTTCTTCAATGTTTGTTTCAAAAAATATCAAGAAAGCTTTTGATAGAATAATTATAAAAACACAAAAAATGAGTCAAAATAATTTTGCAGATTTTAATTTACAAGAGTATAGATTGGATTTGATTTCTATTTTGCAATTAATTAAAAATGAATTAGATCCTAAAAAAGAACCTATTTATTTCGAAAATCAAGATTATATTTTGAATAAAAAAGATGCAGTTAAAATCAATGTTTTTTCAAATTGTTTTTATGTAGAAAAAAATGAAAATAATACAGTAAAATGTAAGAATGCAAAAGGCAAAAAATATAAATTCGATAAAGACGAAATTCAACCATTCTAACATGCATTTCAAAACCGACTTCGGGTCAAGCCGCGTGCGGTTTAAATGCATGTTAGACGCACAGTCCATTGGGCTGGAAGTGGAAGAGAATAAGTGAAAAAGTTTTTTTAGATTTTTGGGTAAGTATTTCTTCAGATAACAATAAATGGGTCAAGGCATATTGGATTTCAACATTACCACTTACATTTAATGATGATCCTGAAATATCCTGTAAATTTTACACTATTACCGACTTTTCTACCTCATGGTTGTTATATGACAAAAATAATGAATATATTGAAACTGGATGGGAATGTGGTGATCTTATCTTAAAAACAATTTATAAAAAAGTTGTGAAATATAAATACTGGAAAAATGGCAATTTAAGAAGAAAAAAAATATATATTATTCATCAAAAAGAAGTAAAACAATAGATTATTTTGTAGAATGCTACAAAATTGACAGAGATTTGTTCTTCTTATATTAACATTGTACCCTCAAAATAGTAATAAATAAAAAAAGGGTATAAAAAATATGGAAAACAAATTTAAATTAAATAATAAAGGTCAGTACTTTGAATGTGGCGGTGTTTCTGTAATGGGATTCAGCGATTTTTATCCTGCAGGCCATCAGTCTGGTATTGGAATTATAATGAACGGAAAAAGGGTTGCAACTAACGGTGATATTCGTTTTGAACCAACTCCCGGTCAATGGCAGCCTGTTCCAAAACAGTTGAAACGGGAAATTATAAAATTCGAAGGAAAAGATGCAATAAAAACCCGTCTTGCATATCCAGATAAAAATGCTCATCTTAAAGGTTTTAATCCCATTGTTTATCCTGATTTTGAATTTGAATATGATATTACCCTTAGTGCAGAAGGTTCTGGTTTAGTTGTTCAGGTTGATTTAGATAAAGAAATTCCTGCAAAATATAAGGGAAAACTATTCTTTAATATGGAACTTTATCCTGCTGAACTTTTTGGAAAACCATGGCTTATGGATAATAAACAGGGAATTTTTCCTCGTCAGCCAAATGGTCCTGTTTTTGAAAGAGAATCAAATTATAAAAATGCTGGTCATTTTGCAGATACAGAAGAACATACAAGTGCTGAAATTCTTTCGAATAATCAAAAAGAATATAGTCCAATTGTAGCAGATGATATTCTTGGTATTCCTTATGCATGTGGTCACAAATTTACTTCACGTCCAGAAGATTCTTTAAGTCGATTTACTGTAGAAAGTGAAACAGAACTTAAACTTTATGATGGCCGAATGAACCATAATAACGGCTGGTTTGTCTTAAGTTCTGAACTACCTTTAAGCAAAACTAAAAATGCTCTTGTATGTAAAATTACTCCTTATGTTGATGAAAACTGGAGGTATAGCCCAGTAGTTCAGGTTTCTCAAGTTGGATATCATTCTATACAGAATAAAGTTGCAGTAATTGAAACTGATAAAAGAGATGAAAATTCCTATGAAGCAATTCTTTTACGTCATACTGCAGAAGGTCCTGTTGAAGTTGTAAAAAAGACCTGCAGGGTTTGGGGTGAATTCTTACGTTACAAATATTATCATTTTGATTTTTCAGAGATTAAAGAAGAAGGATTGTATCAGGTAAAGGTTGGAACAGAAACATCTGCAATTTTCCAGATTAGTGATGAAGTGTACGATCGAGGTGTATGGCAGCCAGTGTTGGAATACTTCCTTCCAATTCAGATGTGTCATATGAGAGTATCAGAAAAATACAGAGTATGGCATGGTCATTGTCACGCTGATGATGCACGAATGGCTCCTGTAAATCGTGGTCATTTTGACGGATATTTTCAAGGCCCAGAAACAATGATTAAATACAAGCCAGGTGATTGTGTCCCAGGACTTAATAAAGGTGGATGGCATGATGCTGGAGATTTTGATTTACGTGTTGAAAGCCAGTCTGGAGAATCTTATATTTTATCTCTTGCTTATGAAGCTTTTGGTGTAAATTATGATGCTACAACTATAGATCAGGAAAATCATCTTGTAGAAATTCATCAGGCTGATGGAAAAAATGATATTCTTCAGCAGATTGAGCACGGTGCACTTTCGGTTGTAGGCGGTTACAAGGCAATGGACCGTCTTTATCGTGGAATAATCTGTAATAATCTCAGGCAGTATGTTTTACTTGGAGATGCTGCTGCCATGACAAAGGGAATTACTGGTGATGAAGATGACCGCTGGGTTTTTACAGAAGATAATCCTGCCCGTGAATTTTCAACTGCGGCTCATCTTGCAGCTGTCTACAGAGCATTAAAAGGTTTTAACGACCAGCTTTCAAAAGATTCTCTTTTTGTTGCCACAGAACTTTTTGAAAGAACTCGTTTGGAAGAAAATGACTGGTGCAGGAAAAATCGTATTCAGGCTGCTGCAGAACTTTATATTTCAACAGCTGATGAAAAATATAAAAAGGTTTTATCTGAAGAAAGTGATTATATTCTTAAAAATGCTTCAAATGTTGGCTGGATGGCAGTAAGAGCAATTAAGGCTTTTGATTCAGCATTTATTGAAAAATTAAAAGGAGCTTTGATTCAATCTAAAAAAGAACTGGAAGAAAAAAGTTCTGAAAATCCCTATGGTGTTCCTTATCATCCTGTTATTTATGGAGCAGGATGGGGAATTCAGGGAATGGCTTTTAATTATTACTGGATTCACAAAGCATTTCCAGAAATTTATGGAAAAGATCTTCTTGAAAAGATTTTGAATTTTATTTTAGGATGTCATCCCGGTCTTAATACAGCTTCTTTTGCATCTGGAGTTGGAGCTCGTTCAATGACTACTGCTTACGGAATAAATCGTGCAGACTGGTCATATGTACCAGGTGGTGTAGTTTCAGGAACAGCCTTAATTCAACCAGACTTCCCGGAACTTTTGGACTTCCCATTCTTGTGGCAGCAGGCAGAATATGTTTTAGGTGGTGGTTCTTCTAATTTTATGTTCCTGGTTTTGGCTGTTCGACAGCTTCTTGGAAGAGATTTTTGATGTAATTGAAATGCTGTAAAAATCCTATTTATAATTATTTGTTTTTAATTTATAATTCATTATATGTTCAACTCAATTACAGGAATAATTACTGGAAAATTTCCAAAGCAGGTTTTCTTAGATAATAATGGCATTGAATGGGATATTTGCGTGCCTGATTCAAATCTGGATATGCTGGGTGTAGTAGGAAGTGAAGCTAAGGTTTATACATGGCTTCATCATACTGATCAGTTAATGTGTCTTTATGGATTTGCCAGTGCAGAGGAGCGATCAATTTTTCTTGATTTATTAAAAGTTGATGGTGTTGGTCCAAAAGGTGCAT
>JAKSTJ010000096.1 GCA_024402635.1 Treponema sp.
GAATTTTTTTTATAAATCATTGGTGAGACCCTGAATCAAGTTCAGGGTGACAGTTGTTTCGTCATGCCGAATTTAGATCGGCATCTCACCGAAATAAAGTGCACAAAAACGGGGACAGAGATATTCGTTTAATTTCACTTTCGGGGCGTTGCGGGGTGTCCCCGCTGGAGTGGGTAGCGACAGACTCTGACTGGCGCGCAGGGAGAGACTTCTCCCTCTTATTTCTTAATACAAATTAAAATAATATTGATTACTTAATGGCCAGATTACTCGCTCTTTTTTATTATAGATTTTTAGTCGTAAATTATATAATCCCTTGCTAGTAATATTTACTATAAGTTTAGAACCAGTAGATGTTGGTGAATAAGTTATATATTCATTTTTTGAATAACCTCGATTATCGATTAACTCGGGAGTAATTTCTACCATATTACCGTGATAAAAACTAATGGTCATGGTTCCTTTTGAAGAATCCAAACTATCTACACTTGCAGTAAAGCCATAACGACCATCAAAGAATTCTGGTGTAAGATTTGGAACAAAGATAATATCTTTTGAAGTAAATTTTTTATTTAACAACTGATATTCAGATTTTTCGGGATAATGTGAATAAATCATTTTTTCTGGGCGAGCAAAAAGATAATTTGTATTATAACTTTTTACTGAAGTTCTGCCATCCATGGAACCTTCATCCCAAGTACAATCCACTAAATACCAGAATCCGTCTATTCGTACTACATTCCAATCGTGATTATTATTGAAAGTTGTAGCATTTGGATTAAAAACAACACCTTTTGCATAACCGGTTACAATATTACATGGTATTCTAAGCTGATTGCAAAACTCCTGAAAAACATTGGCAAATCCGGCACAAACAGAACGTCCTGTACTCAATGAAGTTTCAAAACTCTGACTTGGATAGGAACCGCTCCAGTAACTTTGATCATCATATTTAATTACAAGACAAATAATATCGTGGGCAAGTTTTACTTTTTCAAAATCGTTTGAGGCATTTTCATTAATCACTTTACATACATATTCAATATATTTTTTCGGATTACGCCTTCGAAGACTTTCAAAATCTGAATCTTCAGAAATTAGTTTCATTAAATAATCAGGCTCAGATGTTTTGTATGATTCTGCAACAGCATAAGATGGTGAAGTTTTATATAAAATCAGAGGATATTTTTTTCCAAAATAACTTTCATATAAGGAGATTGCTTTTTCCCATTTACCACTTTCGTTTTTATAAATATAGGCATTTGAATAACCTGTACAATCCCACCTAACAGTTATATCACCAATATTTCCCACATCCTCATAAGTAAATGAAAAAGACGGATGATAATTATAAGTCCATTTAGAATCAGGATAACGTTCATCTGGAGAAAAAACTAATTTTGTAATTTCGTAAGTTGTATATCTTTCTAAATCTGGAATATAGAAAAAACCAGTTCCAGTCGATTTTACAACTTTTTCCCGCCCTTCCCCATCTTTGTAATATATAGAAATGTTATCTTTATAAGTTTTATTCAACGATGGATTATAATTGTAATTAGATATAGAAATTTCAATATAACCAAAGCCCAGAATCTTATTAGATTGAACAACAGGATTCGAAGGTTTTACTCCAGGTTTTGAAGTCGGAGTTTCTGTAACAGGACCAGAAGGCTCTGAAGATTCAGGATTTTCAATATTAGTCGTACCACAGCTAAAAAATAAAAACGCCAGTAGAAGAATTAAATTTTTTTTCAAGATATTTTTCAAACTAATCTCCATAAATATAATTTTAATAGAAAATTTTATTTTTGCAATAAAGAATCCATTTATCTCTGTCCCCACTGTACGTTCTACACATTTTTGTCAGACAAAACTGTTGTATTCATCTTTCCCATAAATCATCTACTGTTCATTTATTGAGTATTGTCTTAATTTCTTCTATAATAGTTGTTAATTAAATTAATATTCATCGAGGAAAAAAATGTCGAAATATCCTTTTGAAAATATTGAGCCAAAATGGCAGAAATATTGGGAAGACAACAAAATTTTTAAGGTAAGAGAAGATCCTTCGTTTCCAAAAGAAAAACGTATGTACGTTCTTGATATGTTCCCTTATCCTTCAGCAGCAGGTTTACATGTAGGCCATCCAGAAGGCTATACTGCTACAGATATTTACTGCCGCTACTTAAGAATGAACGGCTACAATGTACTCCATCCAATGGGATACGATGCTTTTGGACTTCCAGCTGAAAACTATGCTATTAAAACTGGAACTCATCCAAAAACAACTACTAACGCTAATATTGATCATTTTACAAAACAGATTAAATCTCTTGGTTTCTCTTATGACTGGGACCGTTGTGTTTCTACTTGTGAACCTGAATATTATAAATGGACTCAGTGGATTTTCTTACAGCTATACAAAAAAGGTCTTGCTTACGAAGCTGAAACTCCAATTAACTGGTGTCCTTCTTGTATGACTGGTCTTGCTAACGAGGAAGTTAAAGAAGGTAAATGTGAACGCTGTCATTCGCAGGTTACTCACAAAACTATCCGTCAGTGGATTTTGAAAATTACTGATTATGCTGATAAACTTGATGCTGACCTTGAAGGTTTGGACTGGCCAGAATCTGTTAAAGCTATGCAGCACAACTGGATTGGAAAATCTACTGGTGCTGAAGTTACATTTACTGTTGCTGATAAAGATGGTAAACCAACTGCAAACAATTTAACTGTTTACACTACTCGCTGTGATACTTTGTTTGGTGCAACTTATATGGTTGTTTCTCCAGAACATAAAATCATTCCTGAAATTACAACTGCTGAACAGGCTGATGCTGTAAAAGCTTATCAGGAAGCGGCTGCAAAAAAATCTGATCTTGAAAGAACTGATTTGGCAAAAGATAAAACTGGTGTTTTCTCTGGAAGCTATGCAATTAATCCTGTAAACGGAAAATTAATTCCAATCTGGATTGCTGATTATGTTTTGATTTCTTACGGTACTGGTGCAATTATGGCTGTTCCTGCTCACGATGACCGCGACTGGGATTTTGCTAAAAAATTCAATTTACCTATTATTGAAGTTCTTAAATCTGAAGTTGATGTTCAGCAGCAGGCTTGGACTCAGGATGGTATTCACGTTAATTCTGAATTCCTTGATGGTCTTAATAAGAAAGACGCTATTGCTAAAATGCTGGAATTCCTTGAAGAAAAGAAAATTGGTCGTAAGGCAATTAATTATAAACTTCGTGACTGGGTTTTCAGCCGCCAGCGTTACTGGGGTGAACCAATTCCTTTAGTTCACTGTCCTGATTGTGGTACTGTTCCTGTTCCTGAAGAAGAATTACCTCTTGAATTACCAGAAGTAAAATCTTACCAGCCAACTGGTACTGGTGAATCTCCTCTTGCAGCAATTGATTCTTGGGTTAATTGTAAATGTCCAAAATGTGGTAAAGCTGCAAAACGCGAAACTAACACAATGCCTCAGTGGGGTGGATCTTGCTGGTACTACTTACGCTACCTTGATGCTCATAACAATGACAGATTCTGTTCTCCTGAAGCTGAAAAATACTGGATGCCTGTTGATTTGTACATTGGTGGTGCTGAACATGCTGTACTTCACCTTCTCTATGCTCGTTTCTGGCACAAAGTTCTTTATGATTGTGGAGTTGTTACTACAAAAGAACCATTCCAGCGACTTATTAATCAGGGTATGATTACTTCTTTTGCTTTCCAGCGTAAAGATAAAACTCTTGTTCCTGTTGATGAAGTTGAACAGAATGAAGCAGGTAAATATATTGAAAAGGCTACAGGTGCTGAACTTGAACAGATTGTTGCAAAAATGTCTAAGTCTTTGAAAAATGTTGTAAATCCTGATGATGAAATTAAATCTTATGGTGCTGATTCTGTTCGTATGTACGAAATGTTTATGGGTCCACTTACAATGTCAAAACCTTGGTCTACTCAGGGAATTGTTGGTATTCACCGTTTCCTTGAAAAAGTTTGGTCTGTTTCTGAAAAACCAATGGCTGATATTGATATTTCAGGCAAACTTGAAGACAAAGCTTTAATTTCTGCAAGAAAAACATTTACACAGACAATTAAAAAGGTAACTGATGATACTGCATCATTAAACTTTAACACTGCAATAAGCCAGATGATGATTTTTATTAATGAAGTTTCAAAATTACCAGAAGTTCCAAAAGCAATGTGGGCAGACTTTG
>JAKSTJ010000097.1 GCA_024402635.1 Treponema sp.
GAAGTTTTTTTTATTTTTTCATCTGTTGCACTTGCAATTACAATCTACCGCCTTCGCTCCGCCCAGTTCATAATATTTATCCAGAATTATGGGTACATATTAAAATTGTGGGTCGTTATACTTTAGAGCTTTTAAATTTTCAGTTTTCTTTATCTGAGTTTTCAACGATGTGTAAAATTGAATCGCTGTTTAATATTTCGTGAATTTTATTTTTTATAAAATTTGGTTTTATATTTTGATTTTCAATGTCTTCGATTGAAATCCACACCAATTCTTCTTCGTCGTCTGTTTTTTTTGGGATTTTATTTATATCGTCGTCCGTTGTTAAAAGATAGTAAAATTCCAAAGTATGACAGTCCTTGCCTTCAAGATTGCCGCCATGCCCTTTGAAGAAATTTTCACAGACAACTGCAAGTCTTTTTTATTTTTACGCTGATTGAAGTTTCTTCCGCGTATTCTCGAACAATGGCAGTTTCTGTACTTTCACCAAGTTTTACTCCACCACCTGCAACATAACTGTAGTCACCGAATTTTGTTTTTACAAAAAGGATTTTTCCATCTTTAACTAAAAGTCCGCCAACTCTAAATCTATAATGAAATTTTTCAATATCAAAACCGCAATCAAATTGTTTATTAGACATAGTTTTAATAAATCAAAAAAAAGAACCAGTAGTCGTTATGACTCCTGGTGAAGACTGCGATGCCTGCATGGAAAGATCCAAAGAGTTTGCAGAAGAATTAGGTGTAAATTACGCATTCAGCACAAATCTTGAAATCTACAAGCTGCATGATTTCGCAAAAGATAAAGATACAGAAGGTCCTTTTGACGAACTTCCACCTCATGAATGGGTTTGGAACTGGGATCAAACTGTAAAAGAAAAGGCTGCAAAGAAGAACAATCCAAAGCCAAAGACAAGGTTCAATCCTGCAGAAATGGCCATTGAAGAACTTCTTGCAAAGCTTGAAGAAAAAAATAAGAGAAGGGCAGAGCATGATCTACCACCTTTGAACCTGATGGAATACATGAAATCAAAAGGGTATAGGACCGGTGAAGTAAATGTAGACTGGCCGAAAAAATAAAGTTTTACTTACAGTTTTTAGAAAAACTACCCAATACAATAATAATAAGAAAGATTTTGACTTTCTAATTAATTTCACTCTATTATATTTATAGTCAATGATTTTACATGTTTTCAGCTTTAAATAAACAATTGTATTCAAAATTAAAAAATCTAGATTATAAGATTTTCATATAACTCAATTGTTAATTTTTTTTTAAGCTTTACATAAAATATGACAGAATAAAAAACAACTTAAAAGAAAATTCCATAATTTTTTACATAAATACATAAAAAGGAAGTATAATTATTCAAATCTGATATACTTATTAAAATAAGTATGTATTTAATATAAGTTTACAATTAAAAAAGAGTTATTATCATGAAAACAAGTTTCTTTTGGGGATTATTAACACTTACATTATGTTTTACTGGATGTTCAGGACTATTTATTGATAAATTACATTCTAATAAGGATAATCCAGCTACTTATGACAATATTATATCACAAGAAGTTGTTATTGGTGATGAACTGATTTATGGTGATGAATATTCTTTTGAAAATGTATATAAGGCTATTCTTGGAGAAATTGACGAAACAACCCGTTCCATAAGTTACGCAAGAAGTGCCAGTTCAGAAGCAATGAGCTTTGAATTAAATGAATTATATAAAGCATTGATAACTGAGTATCCCCTCTTGAAAACAAAGATAAATAATGCTTTTCAAAGTTATTATATTCAGGAAGGCTCAAAAACTGGAAATTTAATTGATTTTCAGTAATAGACGGGAGAAGATATGAGTAAAATTAAATATATATTGCTATTTCTGACATGCTTATTTTTGACAGGCTGCATAAATTATAATTTAGATTATAATAATATAAACTGTAGTCTTGATAAGTCTTCATATAAAACTGATGAAAATATAGTTTTATCTTGTGAAGGTGTATTTGCGGATAATAATTTTAAAGGATATCTTTCCATTGAGTTTTATATAAATAAAATTGTAAATGGTGAAAAAATCTACGATGACAAGCCAATTTATACAGTTGTAGACTGTGGAAATCTTAAAAATACAGCATGCGTAGACAATGATTTTGTCGCATACATCTTAGATAATACTAACTTTAAAGAAGTAAATGAAAAAATAACCTTAAATATTTCTGAAGTAGGAGAATATGAAATTCATGTAATACTTGTTAGTTATGTAAATCATGCACCTATTGAACAGGAAAAAGATTTTCGTTTAAATTTTGTAGTTATCGATTAGCAGTTGGAAAAGGTCCAATTGCGGTTGACGACCCTCCAAAAATTGCGGGTCGTTATACCTCCAAAAATTTACATGAATTAAACAAGATTATTCATCGGTTATTTTTACAGTAAAAGATGTAGCTGTCATCATATAAAGAACTGATACTTCTAGAGCATCATTTGGAATAGATGAATCAAATCCTGCAATTTCCCAACCATTATTTATTGTACTTATTCGATTATCATAAATTACAGTTACTTCCATTCCTGTATCATCAAATGATTCTCCAACTTTATAAATTAATTTATCAGGCAATTTTGAAACTTCAATTTTTACATCTGGAAGCTTTCCGCAAGAAATAATTAACAGTAATATAAATACAAATAAACTACCTGAACATATAAATCTTTTTAATAACATCAACATCTCCTTCCGAAATATTTTCAAGGTTGACGACCTTCCAAAAATTGCGGGTTGTTATACCTGTACCTTATTATAACATGATATAATCATTTATACCAACTATCGATTCCTGATAATCTTCTTCTGCCTGATATAACCCCATATTACAAAACTGTTTTTCAGTTAAACGCATAATTCGAACTGTTCCGGTGTTAGGAATATATGGTTTTATTCTATTGAGATGTTTTTCTGCTCCTTTGCGGTTATTTGTAATTCTCATACGTCTCTTCGAGCCGTTTGCCTATAGGAAATTATTGACATTTGCGCTTTCGCGCAAGGGTATGAAAACCTCACTTTGCAGTAATACATATCCGTCTTTTATACGAGACTTTAAATCTTTGAACAAAAAAAAATCCCGCCAGTCAGTTTTTTTACCGACCAGCGGGATTTTTTATTTGGGATCCTGAAACAAGTTCAGGATGACTATGATAAAGTTCAGTATGATTTAAAGTGTCATGCTGAACTTGTTTCAGCATCTTATTTCACCAAGCTATGATATTCTTGTAAGCTCTTAACTCCACCTTCTCGTCGCAACCTTGCGGTTGCTTACCGAGTTTTGCCTTGGTCGCAGAAAGCTCCCATTTTTGCTACTGCAAAAACCTGCAAAACTCGCACCGGCTCAGGCGGGATTTCTCTTACAGAATTCTATTTAACTAAAGAATGATATTCCTGAAGGCTCTTAACGCCTCCCTCTCCACCATTACCGTTCTTAACAGCGGCGATACCCTGAACTGCTGCAACTGCACCAGCCAAAGTTGTGATGTAAGAAACTTTGTATTTCAAGCACATTTTGCGGATTGTTTTACGGTCTTCTGCGTAGTTGCGTTTTGCTTTTGGTGTGTTGATTACGAGGCAAACTTCTTTGTTCATAATCATATCTACAACATCTGGACGACCAGCACCAATCTTGTTTACAACTTCACATTTAATTCCGTTTGCATTGTAGAAATCTGCTGTTCCCTGTGTTGCAACTAAAGTAAAGCCCAAATCTTTAAGTGTTTTACCAACCATAAGAACCTGATCTTTCTGGTTTTCTTTATCACTCAAGCTGAGCAAGATTTTCTTGTTTTCCCATGCTGCAGGAGCGTGTGGCAATTCTGAACCAGCTGCTTCCTGTGATTTGTAGAATGCCATTGGGAATGTTTCTGCCATACCAAGAACTTCACCTGTAGAACGCATTTCTGGTCCGAGGATTGGGTCAACTCCTGGGAAACGAGCCCAAGGAAGAACTGCTTCTTTTGCTCCGTGGTAAGGAATTACTTTATCTTTAAGACCAAG
>JAKSTJ010000098.1 GCA_024402635.1 Treponema sp.
TCGAATGACAGACAGTCGGCAGTCTATATGTGATGCTTTTTTATCTAATGATAAGTTTTTAAAAGTTGTTGCATACATAGTTCTATAAGTTCTCCTTACTCTTTATTGTCTGGAAAATTATCATTTCTAATACCAATTGTTTTCAAAGTTACAGTTTCTTCTGTAATTTGCGTTACTTTTACAAGAACAGGAACCTTTCTGGGAGGAAGGAAGAAGGCTGGATTAGGTTGTAATTGATTCAATTCTAACAGCATTTCCTCTTGTAGTTTGAAATATTTCTTGTAAGTACATTTTGTAAACTCATTTTCTATTCGGAAAATAAGTTCCCATGTTGAATTTTTCTTCCTGATTGAATCAAGCCAACAAAAATTTGCCTCATATTCACTTTCAGGAAGCCAGTTCATTTCATCACCTGTACAGTAAGTAATTTCGTTTAGAAATTCTGATGCAAAGTAGTCTTCAACATTAAGTTGATAATTATATTTAATAGTTTTCATACTATATATAAGAGGAGGACATTTTGGAAAGTTGACAAAAAAAGAGCAGTTTTATTATAAACTGCTCTTTATAATTACAATTAAGGCCAACGGGATTTTATAACAAGTTCCAGAAATCTGATAATTTCAAGACAACATTTCTGATTTATATCCTTTTTATTTATATATAGCTTAGCATGGATTCGGTTTCTTTTTTTCTGAATTTGTTTTGCTTCTGTACCAAATTTCCAATTAGGATATAAAAATTGAATATCTTCAATATAATCTATTAAAGTTGGATTTTCTTTATTTGGATTTCTTTTACTTTTATATTTATTTTTGCTTTCATCAAAATAATTAATATGATCTATTTCACTTAGCCAATCTATTAAGAATGCTTCGAGGACAGAACCTGCCAGAACTATGGCTGCTTTATAACATTTGTTTTTATAGCATTTAAAGATTTCAGAAAGATCTTCCTGTATTGTTAGTCTAGCTTCTTCATTAGTAACTTTTCCAGAATATTTTTCTGCAAAGTCTTTTTCTATTTGAAGGTATCTTTGTTTTTCATATTCATAAATATTCTGATAGTATGATGAATTATTATTTTCAGGTTTTACAATTGAGAGATATTCCAGGTTGTTACGAGCTTGATATCTATCCCAATAAGTTAGAGAATCTTTACATAAAGGTGATTGCAACAGTAAGTATATGTAATAAGAATCCAAAGGATTATTTGGTCGAAATAAAGTACCTTTTGAAAATTCTTGTGGCTTATCAATAAGTTCTACATAGTCATCACTTATTTCAGAATATAAATTTTCACATTCAGGAAAATATAAATCCCCTTTTTGTGCTATAAATTTTTTTTCATTATATGAATAGATGAACTCTCCCATATCCTCTAAATAAACAATCTTTTCTTTACTATCTTGTAATGGTAATAGATTAATAACGCTTTTCTTAAATCTCGACAAACATGATAAATATTTTCTATGAAAATACTTTTTATCAATTTCTGTAAAATGATAGATATCATCTTCCTGAGAAAATGGACTACTCCAAGATTCTATAACAGATTCAATTGTTTCATACCATGACTGTAATGGATTATTTGTTTCGATAATTGAATCTAAATTTGTTACATTTAGTACATTTAGTAGACAATCTATCATTTCTGAGTTCGACCTATCACTACATTCTTGTAAAATTTTATTTGCAATAACAATTATTGGATAATGACTATATAACTCTTCATTTTTAAGAACAGGATAACCAGATATTTTTTTTATATATTCCTTATCATCACATTTTTCAGAATCAAAAAAACCATTAAAGCTATCAACATCATTAAAGCTATCAACATTATTATAGCCTATAATCATTTTCTGAAATTCTTCTCGGGTAAAAATGAATAAAGACCATTGAAGATCAGCTCTAGTTACCACCACTTCATATTTAGGATCTTTAACAGCAGCACAAATGGCAAAAGGATGTCCTAACTGAAATATTCCTTTAAGTTTCCACGAACTATTAGGATTTTGTTTATAATAGGATTCCACCATGTCTGTAAGACCTATAAAGTAAACAGTGTCTTCTTTTGCATTTTCCAATGAATCGTATACAGAAAGCCCCCAATTTGTATCAGCATAATAGCCATCGAAATTGTATGTAGAAGCTTTTTTTTCAACATCTTTTAATAAATCAATAATCTTCAATTAGTATACTCCTATACACTATATAAGGGGACTTTTTAGTATAAAGTTGACAAATTAATATCTGTTTTAAAAATAATTTCTTCTATTCCAAATTCATATAATCAAATTCAAAACTTCCTTTTGAATCTGAATTTTCTTGGTTAAAAATCATATATAAAGAAATAAATAATATTATTAATAATATCCATGTAAGTACTTTTTCATAATCTTGCATATTATAAACTCCTCGTATATTAATGTTATTGAATTATCTTATTCGATTTGGGATAGTATACCCGTGACATATGACCCGATAACCCGTTCTCTCCTTGGGGCTTTCCCCGTAACATAGACTGGGTTTCTTGCTCTGGCTGGCAGTACACAGATTAGCAGGATGGGGTCTTCCCCGAATCTCCAACGAGGATGTGAGCCACCAGAGATAAGATAGTTCATATTTCACAAATCCACTTTCACAAAAGGAATTAAGATTTATGTACATTGTTGGAATTGACATCGCCAAGAAAACTCACGTTGGAGGAATCACTGACGACAAGGGAAACCACATCGGGAAATCCTTCAAAATCGACAATTCCGTTGAAGGCTTTGAAAACCTTCTTAAAAAACTGGCAGAGGTCAACGCTGATATCTCCCAGTTTGTTTTTGGTATGGAAGCCACAGGCCATTACTGGCTCAACCTCTATACCTGGCTTTGTGACAGAAACTTCACGGTTCATGTCATAAACCCGATTCAGTCCGATGCCCTTCGTAAACTTGAAATACGACAGACAAAGACTGATTCCATCGATTCATATCTCATCGCCGACTGTATCCGACTTGGAAAGTACTGCGATACTAATCTTGCAGATGATGATATGCTCGCCCTTCGTGACCTTACACGACAGCGCTTTTATCTGGTTGATATGACTTCTGACATCAAAAAGAAGGTCATTGCCATGATGGACCGTATTTTCCCCGAATATGAATCACTTTTCAGCGATATGTTCGGTAAAACTTCCCGTGACCTGCTCAAGGAATGCACAACACCGGAAGAAATACTTGCCCTTGATACTTCTCATCTTGCTGAAATCCTCAGGAAATCAAGCAAAGGCCGTTTCAAGCAGGAAAAAGCTGAAGAACTCAAGAAAACAGCAAGAAACTCTTTTGCCGTGCTTCTTTCATCCCAGACGAATTCGCTGCTTGTGAAGCAGATGATTGAGCAGATTGAACTTCTTGAATCCCAGATTTCCGAAATCGAAAAAATCATTGAAGAACTCTACTCAAAGTTTGACTGCAAGCTCACAAAGATTCCCGGCATGGGAACAACTCTGGCTGCCGTTATCCTCAGTGAAATCGGTGACATCTCACGCTTCCCTGATCCTAAGCAGCTGACAGCATTTGCAGGTCTTGATCCTGTTCTGAAGCAGTCTGGCAAAAACAAAGGTTTGGGGTATCACATGTCGAAACGCGGTTCTCCATATCTTCGTCGTGCACTCTGGCTTGCAGCAAACAGTATCAAAAAATGGGATCCCTCTTTTGCTTACGCTTACCAGAAGAAAATTGATTCTGGCAAAAACAAAAGTCAGGCTCTCGGTTTTATTTCTCACAAACTCCTCAATGTTGTTTTCACTGTTCTGAAAAACAATATTGATTACGTTCCTGTTTTTCCTCCTGACGTTGACGTCTCAAAACTTGCAGAAAAGGCAATTAAATCTCAATCATCTAATTGACATTTCATAGCAGGTCT
>JAKSTJ010000099.1 GCA_024402635.1 Treponema sp.
ATCAGTCCTTAAAATCAGCCTAGTTAAAGTGTCCAATAATTGGGGTGCACTTCAATTGACGACCTCTTTTTTATGCTTCTATTTGTTTTTGTTCAGTTACTTCAATAAGATTAACAATGTTTTCATGTTTTTGTTTTAATACAATATCTTTAGTAACAGTGAATTTTTTAGAACCTTTAATATCAGGAATTTCAAACATAATATCCATAAGCATTTTTTCAACAATTGTACGTAAACCACGAGCCCCTGTTTTTTGTCTTATAGCTTCGTTTGCAATTTCTTCAATTGCTTCTTTTTCAAAAATAAGTTCTACATCATCAATTTTGAATGATGCCTGAAACTGTTTTGTAATAGCATTTTTTGGTTCAGTAAGGATTGAAACTAAATCATCTTTTGTTAATTCTTTTAACGAAACAGTAATAGGCATACGACCAATTAATTCTGGAATTAAACCAAATTTAACTAAATCGTCAGGAGAAACCTGATTTAATAAATTCATTTTTTCTGTTTCATCCATTTGGCCAACATTAGAACCAAATCCCATTGAGTGTGCAGAAGTTCTTTGTTCAATGATTTTATCGAGTCCTACAAAAGCTCCTCCAAGAACAAAAAGAATATTTGTAGTATCAATTTGAATCATTTCCTGATTTGGATGTTTTCTTCCACCCTGAGGAGGTACACTGGCATTTGTTCCTTCAATAATTTTTAACAAAGCCTGCTGAACACCTTCGCCACTTACATCTCTTGTTATTGATGTATTTTCGCTTTTTCTAGCAATTTTATCAATTTCATCAATGAAAATAATACCACGCTGAGCAGCTTCAACATTTCCATCAGCAGCATTAATAAGCTTAAGAAGAACATTTTCAACATCTTCACCAACATATCCTGCTTCAGTTAAAGTAGTTGCATCAGCAATTGCAAAAGGAACTTTTAATTTCTGTGCTAAAGTTTTTGCAAGTAATGTTTTACCACTTCCAGTTGGTCCAATTAAAAGAACATTAGATTTTTCAATTTTTACTGCATTATCATCTAAAGCTGTTGATGATGAAAGAGACATTCTTTTGTAATGATTGTATACTGCAACAGATAAAACTTTTTTTGCATCATCCTGACCTACAACATATTGATCAAGATATTCTTTAAATTCTTTTGGAGTAGGGACATTATTAAGTTCAATAGGTTCTAATTCTGCCGCCTGTAAATCTAATTTATCCTGACATGCAGAAACACATCTGTCACAAATAAACGCACCTGTTGGACTTGCAATAAATTTTCTATCTTTATCAGCTGGTTTTCCGCAAAAAAAACAATAGCAGTTTACATTATTTATACGTCTCATTTAATTCCCCTGTTATTTTCTTTTTTGCATTACCTGATCAATAATACCGTATTCCAATGCATCGTTTGCAGACATGAAATAATCACGTTCAATATCTTTTGCAACTTCTTCAATTGGTTTTTTAGTATGATTTGAAAGGAATTCAATTGATAATTTTTTAAGACGAATGATTTCCTTTGCAAGAATAGAAATATCACTTTCCTGACCTTCAACTCCGCCTCTTGGCTGATGAATCATAATTCTGGATGAAGGTAAAGAATATCGTTTACCTGCTGTTCCACCTGCAAGTAAAATTGCAGCCATGCTGGCAGCCTGTCCAATACAAATTGTCTGAACATCACATTTTACATATTGCATTGTATCATAAATTGCAAGTCCTGCAGTTACTGAGCCTCCAGGTGAATTAATATAAATACTAATATCTTTATCTGGATTTTCTGATTCAAGGAAAAGAATTTGAGCTATTGCAAGGTTTGCTGTATCATCATTAATTTCACCATTAATAAATACGATTCTATCTTTTAATAATCTTGAATAAATATCGTATGTTCTTTCGCCGTTACCTGTTCTTTCAACAACATAAGGCATATTGTAAACACTCATCTTTTCTGTCATGTTATTTCCTCTTGTTTTAATATAACAGTTTATATTTAAAAAGCAAATATTTATATAAAAAAAATACCGCACATTTTGTTGTACGGTATTTATAAACTTTATTCCGTTAGAAATTATCTCTGTTCAAAGAGTTCTTTGAAAGAAAGTTTGTCACCTTTAGCAACTTTAACTTCCTTGTAGATTTCATCATAAAGTTTGTTTTCTTTTGTATCATCAATGATGTATTCTTTAGAACGTGGATCTTCATAGTGTTTTTTAACTTCGTCTAAAGTCATACCACCTTCTTCAGCAATTTTCTTATACTGTTCTTCAATTTCTTCTGGTGTAACAGTAATATTTCTTGCCTTGATAAGTGAATCAACGATAATTCTTGATTTAAGCATTTTTTCGCTATCACCAGTCCATTCGTTAAGCATAGCTTCTTTTGACTGACCAGATGCAAGAATCATTTTTTCAAGCTGTTCTGGTGTTGTCTGGAACTGCTGTGCCATCATATTCCAGCGACCATCAAGTTCTGCCTGGAGCATAGATGCAGGGATATCAAATGGATTCTTTTCAACAAGCTGAGAGAGAAGGGAATTATTTTTTAATTCCTTGATTTTTCTTGATTTTGCAAGTTCCATATTTCTCTTAATGTCAGCTTTCATATCTTCAAGAGTCTTGTATTTTTCGTTACAATCCTGTGCAAAATCATCATCTAATGCAGGAAGATCACGTACTTTTACAGCTTTTACTGTTACTTTAATATTTTTTGTTTTTCCTGCTAAATCTTTATCTTCGTCATCTTTAGCATATGTTTTCTTAATATCTTTTGATTCATCTTTTTTCATACCAATGAGTTCATCATCGATTTTATAGATGTTTTCACCTGTTCCAACTGTAAATACAAAACCTTCACGTTTAGTATCAGCAATTTCAGAACCTTTGTCATCAAGTTCACAGTAATCAATTGTAACAATATTATCTTTTGCAACAGTTCCGTCTTTTTTGTCTGTTACCATTGCATTTCTTTCCTGCATAGCTTTTAATTCATCCTGAATTTCAGCATCACCGATAGTTACCTGAGGTTCTTTTACTGTAATTCCAGCGAATTCTTTAACATCTACTTTAGGGAATACATCATATGTAACTGTATATGTAAGATCTTTTTTCAAATCAAAAACAGGAGCTTCATCCATCATTGGCTGAGCATATGGTAAAGGACGATTTTCTGTTTCATTTTCAAAGATTTCACTGAATGATTTGTCAATAAGATTTCCAAGTGTATCAGCTTTAATTGCTTCACCATATTTTCTTTCTAATACATTTGCTGGAACATGACCCTTTCTGAATCCAGGAATCTGTGCGTTTTTTACATAACCAGATAATGTTGTGTTATAAGCTTCTTCAACATCTTTTTTTCCGATTGTTACTGTTAATTTAACTGCTGATTTTTCTAAAACAGTAAATTCTTTTGTAATTTTCATGGAATTTGGCTCCTTTACCTAAAAAATTAATCAAAATAAATAAATTTATAAAAAAAAAGCGGTTCAGATATATTCTGAATCGCTTTTTAAAAGTATAGAGCGGGAAACGGGAATCGGACCCGCAACATCCACCTTGGCAAGGTGGCGCTCTACCATTGAGCTATTCCCGCATAA